>DATEQI010000163.1:0-8540 GCA_035272805.1 Alphaproteobacteria bacterium
GGAAGATGATCTCCACCGCCCCCTTGGGTCCCATGACGGCAATCTCGGCTGACGGCCAGGCGAAGTTCACGTCGCCACGCAGGTGCTTGGAAGCCATCACGTCGTAGGCTCCGCCATAGGCCTTGCGCGTGATCACGGTCACCTTGGGCACCGTCGCCTCGGCAAAGGCGAAGAGAAGCTTGGCGCCGTGCTTGATGATGCCGCCGAACTCCTGGGCGGTCCCCGGCAGGAAGCCCGGCACGTCGACGAAGGTCACGATCGGGATGCCGAAGCAGTCGCAGAAGCGCACGAAGCGCGCCGCCTTCTTCGAGCTGTCGATGTCGAGGCAGCCGGCGAGCACCATCGGCTGATTGGCGACGATGCCGACGGTCGAGCCCTCCATGCGCGCGAAGCCGACGATGATGTTGCGCGCATAGTCGGCCTGGGTCTCGAAGAAGTCGCCGTCGTCGACGACCTTATGGATCAGCTCCTTCATCTCGTAGGGCTTGGTCGGGTTGGCGGGAACCAGCGTATCGAGCGAGGGCTCGCTGCGCTCGGCGGGATCCTCGGTCGGCCGCAGCGGCGGCCCCTCGCGGTTGGAGGCCGGCAGGAAGTCGATGAAGCGCCTGAGCTCGAGGAGGGCCTCCACGTCGTTCTCAAACGCGCCGTCGGCAACGCCCGAGCGGGTCGTGTGGGTGACGGCACCCCCGAGCTCCTCCTGCGTGACGGTCTCCTGCGTCACCGTCTTCACCACATCCGGGCCGGTCACGAACATGTAGGAGCTGTCCTTGACCATGAAGATGAAGTCGGTCATCGCCGGCGAGTAGACGGCCCCGCCGGCGCAGGGGCCCATGATGAGCGAGAGCTGCGGGATGACCCCCGAGGCGAGCACGTTCCTCTCGAACACTTCGGCGTAGCCCGCGAGCGAGGCGACCCCCTCCTGGATGCGCGCACCGCCCGAATCGTTGAGGCCGATGACGGGAGCGCCCACCTTCATGGCCTGGTCCATGATCTTGCAGATCTTCTCCGCGTGCGCCTCGGAAAGCGAGCCGCCGAACACGGTGAAGTCCTGGCTGAAGACGAAGACGAGCCGCCCGCTCACCGTACCCCAGCCGGTCACCACCCCGTCGCCCGGGATCTTCTGCACGTCCATGCCGAAGTCGCCGCAGCGGTGCTCGACGAACATGTCCCACTCCTCGAAGGAGCCGGGATCGAGCAGGACCTCGATGCGCTCGCGCGCGCTGAGCTTGCCCTTTTCGTGCTGGGCCTTGATGCGGCGCTCGCCGCCGCCCGCGCGCGCCGCCGCCCGCTTCTCCTCGAGCTGTCGCAGGATCTCCGGCATGGAACCTCACTCTTCCGGCGCGCGCTAGGCCGCCGGCCCACCCTTGTTGCAGAGGGCTTGCAGATAGCATGGGCGGGGGCCGAAGGCTAGGAGCCTGTCCCCAAGAGGCGGCACCGCCTCAGCTCGCGAGGAGGGCGAGAAAGCGGGCGGCCGCGGCGATGTCGGCACGCTGCACCTCGCGGCGGCGCCTGGCCTCGGGGTCCTCGCCCCAGAGCTCGATCTGGTAGCTCTCGTCGAGCTCCGAAAGCGCCCAGGCCGCCTCCGCAGCGATCTCGCCCTCGGCCAGCGCCAAGCCCAGGATGAGCGATCCGCATGCCGCCGTCGCGGCGGCGAGGGCGGTGAGGTGCCAATCATCCGAGGCCTCGACCGCGCGCCGCAGTGTCGCCAGGCTGAGCGCCGGCTGCTCGATCGCGACAATGCCGGCGGTCACCCGCAAGGGGGCCTCGAGGTGCTGTGCTACCCAGTCGACGAGCGGCTGCCACTCCGCCTCCTGGTGTTCTGCGAGCGCCTCCGGCCCGAGCGCGCGGTAGCACAGGAGGTCGGTCTCGGCATAGGCGGCGGTGCGCTCGACCACCGCGGCCCGATGGGGGCCGGCAAGGTCGATGGCGGAGCCCGCGAGGCGGGTGAGCGGCATGGCGAGCGGATCGACGTGCTGCCCTTGCGCCTGCCACTCCGCGGCGAGCGCTTGCGCGAGCGGGCGGCTCGGCAGCACCAAAGGGCGGCCCTCAGGTGTTGTGATCGGCTTGCCGTCGAGCGCTATGCCATAGCCGCCTCGGCACTCGACGACGGCCACGGCCTGGTAGGTGCGCCGCGCGCGCCACTCCGTCACGGCAGCAGCGCCGCTACGGCCGCCGGGAGATCCACGGCGGCTCGCACGATGACGTGCGCCCCGGCCGCGGCGAGCTCCTCGACATCGTGGTAGCCCCAGCCGACCCCCACCGCCTTGGCCCGTGCCGCGCGCGCCATCAGCACGTCGAAGGTGGTGTCGCCGATCATGACGCAGGCGCTTGCCTCCACCCCGGCCTCGGCAATGGCGCGCTCCAGCATGTGCGGGTGCGGCTTGCCCGGCCCGCTGTCGCTCGTCTGCAGCGTCACGAAGTGGTGCAAGAGACCGTGGCGCTCGAGCGTGCGCCCGAGGCCCCGCCGGCTCTTGCCCGTGGCGATCCCCAAGAGACAGCCCGCCGCCTCGAGTGCGGCGAGCGCCTCGGCCACGCCGGGGAAAAGCGGCTCCTCGAAGTCGGCGCGGTCGCGCAGCGCAAAGAAGGCCTCGCGGTAGCGCTCGGTCAAGCGCGCGTGATCGATGGCGGCCTCCGGCGGGGCCAGGGCGGAGAGCGCCTCTGCGAGCGGAAGCCCGATCACGCGCCGGGACTGCTCGAGCCGAGGCGGCGCGAGGGCGAGCGACTGGAAGGCCGCGGAGACGGCGGCCCAGATGGTGTGCTGGCTGTCGACGAGCGTGCCGTCGCAGTCGAACACCGCGAGACGCAGGGCAAGGGGCCTATCCATGCCGCCCTATGTGGGGCAAAACCGGCGCCAATGCAAAGCCTCGCCTCTTAAGGAAAAGCGCACTAGATTGCAGGCCCATGACGACCGCCAGTGCAGACGCTCAATCAACGGCCATTGGCAACGCCAGATCGAGGCGCCGGGCGCTTGCCGCCTGCGGGGGTGCTCACATCCTGCATGACGGCCTGGCCAACGCTCTCTACGTGCTCTTCCCCATCTGGCAAGCCGCCTTCGGACTCTCGCTCGCCGAGATCGGCCTCTTGAAGACGCTCTATTCGGGAGCGCTCGCCGGCCTCCAGGTTCCGGCCGGCCTCTTGGCCGAGCGCCGCGGCGAGCGTGGGCTTCTGGTCCTTGGCACCGCACTCGCGGGCTTGGGGCTCGTTGCCGCCGGCTGGTCGCAAGGCTTCCTCTCCCTCGCCCTCTGCCTCGTCTTGAGCGGCGCCGGCTCGAGCGTGCAGCACCCGATCGGCTCCTCGCTGATCGCCCGCGCCTATGAGCGAGGTGGGTTGCGGGCGGCACTCGGCACCTACAATTTCGCGGGCGATCTCGGCAAGGTGGCGCTGCCCGCACTTGCCGCCTGGCTCATCGCCCTCGTGGCCTGGCGGGCGACGAGCGTGGCACTCGGCGCGGGCGCGCTCGCCGCGGCACTTGCCGCCCTTTGGGCGCTCGAGCTCAGGCCCCAGGCACCGCTCGCAGAGGAGCCGGCAAAAACTGCCGAGCCCGAGCCGGAGGGCGCCTGGACGCCGAGTGCGAAGCGCGGCTTCGTAGCGCTCTCGGCCATCGGGGTCATCGATAGTGCCACGCGCAGCGGCTTTCTCGTCTTCCTGCCTTTCTTTCTCGCCGCCAAAGGTGCTGCGCTGCCGACCGTCGGGCTCGCCTTGAGCCTCGTCTTCGCCGGCGGTGCCGCGGGCAAGTTCGTTTGCGGCCTGATTGCCGGCCGCCTCGGCATCCTGCGCACGGTGATCATCACGGAGTGCGCTACTACGGCGGGCATCCTTGCCCTCCTGCCGCTTTCGTTGAGTGCCTCGCTCCTGCTGCTTCCCGCGATCGGGATCGCGCTCAACGGCACCTCCTCGGTGCTTTACGGCACGGTCGCCGAGCTCGCACCCGCCGCGCGCCGCGCCCGCGCCTTCGGCCTTTTCTATACGCTCGGCATCGGCGGCAGCGCCTTGTCCCCCTCGCTTTACGGCCTCTTGAGCGACAGCATCGGCATCCCGAGGACCCTTGCGATCGTCGCCTTCATGGTGCTGCTCGTCGTGCCGCTCACCTTGCCGCTCAAGCGACCGCTCGCGGATGTGGCGGGGGCCAAGAGCTCTCAGAAATAGGCGTAGAGGAATACGACGTGCTCGCTCACGCCGAAAATCGCCGCGGCCGCTACGACGGCGGCCGCAAGCGCCCAGCCGAGGTTGGGCCGCCAGCGCAGCCATGTTGCGGGCGTCGGCTCGATCTTGGTGAGGGCCGGGGAGTAGCGGCCCATGATCTGGTGCACGTTGGGCGCAAACCAGACGATCGCGATGGAAGCCGCGATCAGCCCCGCCTCGTAGAGCGGGGCGCCATTGCCGAAGGCGACGAGACCGCTTTCGGCCAACGGGCGGCCGAAGGCGCGCAAGAGGGCGGCGAGCGACGCCGGCAAGACGAGCGCTGCCTCGGCGCCGTGCAAGCCGGCCATGCCGGCGAGCACATGCAAGGCCGCTGCGAGCGAGGGGGCGCGAAAGAACACGAACGCCACCACCACGGCGAGGAAGGTCAGCAGCACCTGAAATGCTGAGAAGACGGCGGCGGCAAACGCTGCGGGGGGCGCCGCACGCGCCGGCCGCAAGGCGCGCCACAGGTGGTTGATCATCAGAAACAGCCCGTGGAGGCCGCCCCAGATGAGAAACGTCCAGTTGGCCCCGTGCCAGAGGCCGCCCAGCAGCATAGTGGCCATTAGATTGACGTAACGCCTGGTCCTGCCCTTGCGGTTGCCGCCGAGCGGGATATAGAGGTAGTCGCGCAGGAAACGGGACAGCGTCATGTGCCAGCGCTGCCAAAAATCGATGATGCACGTCGCCTTATAAGGCGAATAGAAGTTGAGCGGGAAGCGCAGGTTGAAGAGCCGCGCCAGCCCGATCGCCATGTCCGAATATCCCGAGAAATCGAAATAGAGCTGAAGCGCATAGGCCAATGCGGCCCCCCAGGCGGAGAAGAGAAGCAGTCCTTGCGGCTCCCGGAAGCCGGCGTCGACGAAGGGGGCCAGGTTGTCGGCGATGAGGATCTTCTTGGCCAGCCCCATGACGAAAATGCTGAGGCCGACGGCGAGGTTTCCGGGATTGAAGCGGAAGGTCGAGCGCTTGATGAGCTGGGGCATCACCTCGCTGCTTCGGATGATCGGGCCGGCGATGAGATGGGGGAAATTGGTGACGAACACCAGGTAATTGACCCAGCGGGGGTCCTCGGCCAGGCCCTGGCGGCACTCGACGAGATAGCCGATCTGGGTGAAGGTAAAGAACGAGATGCCGAGCGGCAGGGCGATGCCGGCGCCGAAGTCGGTCTCCGCTAGGCCGAGCGAGTGGGCGATCGAAGAGAACCAGTGCAGGTACTTGTAATAGGCGAGGACGAGAAGATCGACCGCCACCCCGAGTGCCAAGAGCCAATTCCGGCGCCGCGGCCGGGCTGCCGAATGGAGGATGAGGAGGCCGATCAGGTAATTGAAGGCGACCGACGCGAGGAGGAGAGGAATATATTCCGGGTTCCAGCTCGCGTAGAAGACAAGCGAGGCGGCGGCGAGCCAGAAGGCCGCCAGCTGCCGGCCGATCTTTCCGAGCCAGAAATACCCCGCGAGCGTTGCGGGCACGAACAGAAAGACAAATTGCAGGGAATTGAAGAACATCGTCGGGCGCCGCGGCTCAGGTCGGTTCGCTCTGCGCGCGGATCGCCGGGTCGTGCTTCCTTCTCAATCGCTGCCTCGAGGCCGTAGAGTGATGCGAATGCCGGAAAGGACAAAGGCCGATGCAGCCGTGCTTGCGGCGGCTTCGTCGGCGCTGCAGCTCCTCTACTTATCCGCATCGCCGATCTCGATCAATGGCGAAGGCATCGAATATTATCTCTGCGCGCGATTTCTCGCGCACGACTCGAACGCCGCCTGCACATTCGCCGACGCACCCGGTTACGCGGTATTCCTGCTCGCCGCCGGCCTGACTTGGCTCGAAAGCTTCGGCCTCATAATCGCATTGCAGGCCGTGATCGGAGCGTTGGCACCCGTCCTGATCTACGCGACCCTGCGCCGGGCGAGCCGGCCGGCAGCGCTCGCCGCGGCAACCCTTTATGCGCTCTCCGGCGTGCCCTACAGCCATGCCAAGCTGCTGGCACCCGATCAGCTCACCATGCTCTTCGTGCTGGTCGCCACCTTCGGTGCGGCGCGCTTCCTCGAAAGCAAGCGCGCGCGACACGCCTCGCTCGCCATCGCCGGCACGACGGCGGCGCTCCTCGTGTCCTACGATACCGTGCTCCTTGCCTTGTTCGTGGCACTCGCGCTCTTGATCCGGGCCGGACCCAAGTGGCGGCGCATGGCCGCGGTCGCACTCGCGGGCGGTGCCGCCCTGGCTCTCATCATGGCCTGGTCGGTCGAGCGCGCGGTCCTCCTCGGCGACCCGGCACTCGCCGGCTCCTTGAGCAACAACCTCGGACACGAGCTCTTCCGGCGCATTCATGTCGAGCTGGGCGGACCCGTGCGCTTCTGGCAATGCGTGGTGGCCTGGCCGCGCCCGCCGAGCTGCGACGACGGCTCGCAGCCCGTCGCGGCTCTCATCATGCCGGAGAACGGCCCGGCGACCCGCGCGCTCGTCGAGCTCTTGGGCGAAAGCAACCTATCCAGCGCAAGCGCTTCGCAAGAGGACTATCGCCGCGCGGCCGCGCTGGCGACGGAACGGCTCGGGCGGGCGAAGGGCGATCGGCTGCTGCGCCGCGTTGCCATCGAGGCCATGCGCGCGCACCCGCAAATTCTCTACATGATGGCCGCGAGCACGAGTCCCTATTTCGGCGTATCGTTCGAGAATTTTTGGTACGACCTCCGCTTTCCCCAAAACGGCGGCCCCGTGTTTTTTGCCAATTGGAGCGCGGATGCAGCGGAATTCACGCGCTTCGACCCGGACGATCCGGCGCGGCGGAACATGGCACCCGAGCTGTGGCACGAGTACGCGGCGAGCGCGGCGGCAGCCCCCGGCCTTTTCGCCAGCGCCTGGTTCCGCTTCGGGCAAACCATGCAGGCTCTCGTCCGCAATGCGGCCGGCCTGATCGCGATCGTCGCCTTTCCCTTCCTCATGCGCGGACGAAACCGCGCGCTCGGCTTGTTCCTCGCAGGCTCGCTCGCCGCCCTCCTGGTCGCAGCGGCGATCGGCTTCGGCTTCGACATGCCGTCCGAGCACGTGGTGCTTCCCGTCATGCTGATGACCGCGGCGATCGCTGCCGACAGTCTCGTTCGCACGGCGGTACGCCCGCGTCTCGCGCTGGCATTGCTCGCGCGCGCGCGGAGGTGGCTCACGACGCCCAACGCAAAGCGTCATCTCGGCGGCTGGCTCGCCGCCTTCGCCCTGAGCGGCCTCGCCTTGATCATCTATAGGAGCGCGCCCGACGTCGGCGTATGCCCATTCACGGGCTACCGTGACGACAATTACATGTCCTATTGCCATACGAAGGCGTACGGCGACTACGAGGACGGCGCGCTCTACTACGGCCTCGAGCCCGATGCCGTCCGCCACATGCGCGATGCCGATGTGATGATCTTCGGGAGCAGCCATATTCAGCATGCATTCTCGAGCGACCTGCCCGCGGACTATTTTCGCGCCAGGGGGGCCAAGATGTACGCGCTCGGTTTCGGCTATGCCGAAGGGATGAGGTTCCCCATCGACGTCCTGAAGCGCCATCCTCCCCGGCACGCGCGGCTCGCGATCGTCGATTCCAACGGCTTCTGGGGCACGTGGATTTCGCCGACCGCCAAAGAGGTGGTCGACGGCTCCTTCTGGACCGTGGCCTCCTATATCGGGCGCTGGGCCGCACAAGAAGCGCAGCGGCGGCTCTGCCCGCGCTCATACATCAAGATGGCGTTCGTCGAGGCGGCGCTTTGTCACCCCGACACCACAGCACTCTTTCGCTCGATCACGGACGGGCGTTGGCGCATCGACCACTTCTATGTCGACTGGCCGGCCGATCGCAACACGCAGGAACTCGCGTCCTCGCCGCTCTTCGCCGAGCTCGAAGCACAGGACCTCGGCCCGGCGCCGCCTGACATGGTCGCGCGGGCGCGGCACTTCGTCGAACTTCTCGGCGTCGACCCGGGCTGCGTCATCGTTACGATCGTGCCGCCGTTCACGCCGGCGTTCTTCGAGCCAAGTCAGGCAAGAGCGATGTATCAACTCGCACGCGAAATGGGCTTCCCGGTGGCGGTCCCGCAGCTTGCCACTGTCGAGACCTTGGACTCGCAGCACATGACCCCGGCCGGAGCCGCGATTTGGACGGCCGCCTTTCTCCGACAGGCCGAGCCGATCATCGAGCATTGTCTCGCACCACCGCGCTCGGCGCAGCGTTGAGCGCCGCGAACGCATCCTCCCGGCTCTCGGCAGCGAAGCCGAAAAGCCGCCGGCTCGCGCATATGCTCATGGCTGCCCGATCGAGCCCGGCGCAAGGTCATCTCCGTTTCGCCCAGACGCCGGCCTTCATTGCTCGCCGCCGGCTTGCATGACCT
>DATEQI010000164.1:0-2582 GCA_035272805.1 Alphaproteobacteria bacterium
ATTCCCGCGATCGTGCTCTCGGGCGGGCCGATGCTCGACGGCTATTACAAGGGCGAGCTCGTGGGCTCGGGCACGGTGGTGTGGAAGGCGCGCGAGGAGCTCGCCGCGGGTGCCATCGATTACGCCGAGTTCATCGACAAGGTCGCGGCCTCGACCGTAAGCGTAGGGCACTGCAACACCATGGGCACGGCGACCTCGATGAATTCGCTCGCCGAGGCGCTCGGCATGTCGCTGCCGGGCTGTGCTGCCATCCCCGGGCCCTACCGCGAGCGCGGCCAGATCGCCTACGAGAGCGGAAAGCGCATCGTCGCCATGGTGCGCGAGGATTTGCGCCCCTCCAAGATCCTGACGCGCCAGGCCTTCGAGAACGCGATCGTCGCCACCTCGGCACTCGGCGCCTCCACCAACTGTCCGCCCCACATCATCGCGATCGCGCGCCACATCGGCGTCGAGCTCTCGATCGAGGACTGGGACCGCATCGGCTACAACATTCCGCTCCTCGTCAATCTGATGCCGGCCGGCAAGTATTTGGGCGAGGGCTTCCACCGCGCGGGCGGCGTGCCGGCGGTGATGAACGAGTTGCTCAAGGCCGGCAAGCTCCACGGCAAGGTCATGACCGTCACCGGCAAGACCATGGCCGAGAACGTGGGGCGCGCGGAAATCAAGGACCGCGACGTGATCCGTCCCTACGGCAAGCCGCTCAAGGAGAAGGCGGGCTTCGCCGTGCTCAAGGGCAATCTCTTCGATTCGGCGATCATGAAGACGAGCGTGATCGAGCCCGCCTTCCGCAAGCGCTATCTCGAGCGCAAGGGCGACGAGGGCGCCTTCGAGGGCACCGCCATCGTCTTCGACGGCCCCGAGGATTATCACCAGCGCATCAACGACCCCTCGCTCCCCATCGACGCCGACGCCCTCCTCTTCATCCGCAACTGCGGCCCCGTGGGCTATCCCGGCTCGGCCGAGGTGGTCAACATGCTGCCGCCCGACCGTCTGGTGCAGAAGGGCATCGCGTTCCTGCCCTGCATCGGCGACGGGCGGCAGAGCGGCACCTCCGGCAGCCCCTCCATCCTCCACGCCTCGCCCGAGGCCGCCGTGGGCGGCGGGCTCGCGCTTCTGAAGACCGGCGACCGCGTGCGCATCGACCTGAAGAGGCGGCGCGCCGACATGCTCGTCGCGCAAACCGAGCTCGCGCGCCGGCGCAAGGCCTGGAAGCCGCCCAAGCTCGACCATCAGACGCCGTGGCAGGAGCTCTACCGCGCCCACGTCGGCCAGCTCGAGACGGGCGGCTGCCTCGAGTTCGCCACGGGCTACCAGCGCATCGACGCGAGCAAGGGCGTGCCGCGCCATAATCATTGAGCGGCGCGGGCGCGACCGCGCAACGTCAATCTTCCCCCTCTCCTCCTTCAGGAGGAGAGGGTCGGGGTGAGGAGGTCGGAGAGACGAACTCTTCAGCCTTTAAGCGCAGCACAAATCACTGCAAGCACGCCCTCTACGTTGTCCGTCACCTCATTGTTCCAAAATCGCAGCACCCGGTAGCCCTGCGAGGCGAGAAAGCGCGTGCGTGCCTCGTCACGGGCGCGTGCGTCAGCATGTTGCCCACCGTCGAGTTCGACGATGAGCCGACGGCTCGGACAGGCGAAATCGGCAATATAGGGTCCGATCGGCATTTGGCGACGGAACTTCGCCCCGTCGATCTGGCGATCACGGACGGCGTACCAAAGTCGACGTTCGACATCCGTTTGATCTTCGCGCAGTAAGCGGGCATGGTCGTTCGATCCAGCTGCCCGCCGCTGCTTTCGGTGGCGGTCGCGCATCTCAGGGCCTCCTCACCCCGACCCTCTCCTCCTGAAGGAGGAGAGGGAGAAGCATTCTACAGGGAAGTGCGACAGGCGCGGCGGCGTTTTGCGCTGCTCGGGCATTTGACCTTTCTGTAACAGCGAGCATGGCAGGTGCCGTGGCGCTGTGCTAAGCTCGCGGCAAGAACGGACGCTCGCCGTCACGCACAGGGAGAACGCCATGACAGCCATCTTGAGAACGCTCCTCGCCGCTTCGCTCGGCTTCTTCCTCGCCGCTCCGGCCGAGCGGGCGGCTGCCGAGACCATCACCGTCACCCATTGGGGCGATGCCTTCTACGGCGGCCCCTATGCGGTCGCGATGGCGAAGGGCTTCTTCAAGAATCGCGGCGTCGACATCACCGGCATCTTGACCTCGACGGGAGGCGGGACCTCGGTGCGCAACACGCTCGCGGGCGACCTCCCCTTCGGCGAGGTGGCGCTCGCCGCCGCGGTCGAGGCCATCGAGGCGGGTCAGCCGATCAAGATCGTCTGCGCCGGCGTGGAGAGCGTCGCCGACATCCTGTGGATCGCCAAGCCCGACGCGCCGCTCAACTCGATCCAGGACATCGTCGGCAAGAAGGTCGCCTTCACCTCGCCCGGCTCGGTCACCAACATGCTGATCCTCATGGCGATGAACGCCTCGGGCATCAAGGCGGACCAGGTGACCTTGGTCCCCGCAGGCGGGATCGGCGCCAACTTGACCGCCGTGCTTTCGGGGGCCGTCGACACCGCGATGACCGCCGAGCC
>DATEQI010000165.1:0-4036 GCA_035272805.1 Alphaproteobacteria bacterium
CGCTCGGCGGGGTGCGCTTCATAGCACTCTTCCAGATGGACCCCGGCGTGGGCCGGCTCGTGCAGGTCCTCTTGCGCGCCAAAGGTGCGACCCCCACCCACACGAGCTATGTCGCTGCCTTGAAGGCGCTCGAGGCGACACTCGGTCCGCCCGCGAAAAGCGAGCGCGCGACCGACTATGCGGGCGACATCCCTTGGTTCCGCGTGGTCGACCGCTGGACGTTCCCCGCCACCAGCGTGGTGCTGAGCTACTACAATCCGGACTTCGCGGCGACGCGCGACAAGTCGCTGACGGTGCGCTACTTTCCCACCCATTCCAAAGCACCCGGCTCCTGACGCTGCCGGGTCCGCGGGCAATCCGAGCATGGCATGGCGTCGGGGGCTTTGCGGAGAGAGGCAAGCCGCAGCCGGCCTTTGCGGCAAGGGAGAGGCGATGGACGAAATCAAGCTCGTCGGGCTCGATGAATTCCGCGCGGCGGCGCAGCGCATCGCAGGTGCGGTGCGCCGCACCCCGCTGATCGCGGCAGCGCCGACGCAAATGCCCGCCTCGGCCGCGGGCGAGCTCACGCTCAAGCTCGAATGCCTGCAGGTCACGGGCTCCTTCAAGGCGCGCGGGGCGGTGAACAAGCTCAAGAGCCTGGGCGAGGCCGAACTCGGGCGCGGCCTGGTCACCGCCTCGGGGGGCAACCACGGGCTCGGCGTCGCGTACGCGGGCTGGCTCGCGCGCGTGCCGGCGCGCATCTATCTGCCGACGAGTGCCCCCAAGGCGAAAGCGGAGAAGCTCGAGCGCTGGGGTGCCGAGGCGGTTTTCGCCGGCGGCGGCTGGGACGAGAGCAACAAGATCGCACTCGCCGCCGCGGCGCGCGAGGGGCTCAGCTATATCCATCCCTTTGCCGACCGCGCGGTGATCGCGGGGCAGGGTACCATCGCACTCGAGATCCTCGAGGACGACCCGCGCATCGACAGCGTGCTTGTCGCCATCGGCGGCGGCGGGCTCATCGCCGGCGTGGCGACCGCGCTCAAGGCGCTTCAACCGCGCGTGAAGGTGATCGGCGTCGAGCCCACGGGGGCAGCCACGCTCTCGGAGAGCCTGAAGGCCGGCCGCATCGTCGAGCTCGAGGAGATCAAGACGCTGGCCGGCACGCTCGCCGCCAGGCGCACCGAGCCGCTCACCTTCGCGCACGTGCGGCAAAACGTCGACGACATCGTGCTCGTGAGCGACGATGAGATGCGCGCCGCCGCCGAATGGCTCTGGTTCGAGCTCGGGCTCTCGGTCGAGCTCAGCGCCGCCGCGGCGATCGCCGCCTTGCGCACGGGCCGATACAAACCACATGAGAAGGAGCGCCTCTCAGTCATCGTCTGCGGGGCCGGCACCGACGGTCTCGGCTGACGGGCGGCAAATCGCCGGGCTCCCGGGTGCGGCTCGATTGCGGGCTCGGCAAGCGCGTAGTGTGCTATATTTCTCCCGGTTTCGGGGCATGGAGGCGGATCATGGCGAGGCAAGCACAGAAGGGTGCGGGCAAGGCGGCCGGCAGAGTGAAAGGCGCCAAGCCCGCGTGGACCACGGCCGCCCGGCCGCGCACGCTCGCCTCGCTCGTGACGCTCACGAGCCGCCTTTTCGCGCGCGCGCTCCACGACCGCCTGGTGCCCCACGGCGTGGCCCCCGGCCAGCTCTCCGTGCTCCAGCGCCTGTGGCAGGGCGACGGCCTCACCCAGGCCGAGCTTGCGCGCGCGGTGCGCGTCGAGCAGCCGACGATGGCGCGCACGCTCGACCGCATGGCGCGCGACGGGCTCATCGAGCGCGTGCCGAGCAAGGCGGACCGCCGCGCCTTCAACGTGCGGCTGACCGCGCGCGGGCGCGCACTCCGCCGCGCGGTCGAGGGCGAGACGGCAGCCCTCGAGCGCAGCGCACTCGCAGCCCTCAGGCGAGGCGAGCGCGAGGGCCTCGCGCGCTCGCTCGGACAAGTCGCCGCCAGCCTCGGCAAGACGGTCGGGGGCGACGAAACCTGAGCCGCGTCTGCCTCATCCTCTCTCATTCTCTCAAAATCAAATTCCTCTCCCCCTTCAAGGGGAGAGGATCAAGGTGAGGGGGTGGTCGAGCCGCGAAGCGGATCGACGAGAGGCGCCGCCCTCACAGCTTCAACAGGTGCGGCAGCCAGAGCGAGATGGTGGGGATGAAGGTCACCAGCATGAGTACCAGGAACATGACCGCGTAGAACGGCCAGATGTGGCGCATCACCTGCTCCATCGTCACCTTGCCGACGGCGCAACCGACGAAGATGATCGAGCCGACGGGCGGATGGCACAGCCCGATGCCGAGATTGAGCATCATGATCATGCCGAAATGGACCGGATCGACGCCGAAGCTGGCGACGACGGGGAGCAGGATGGGCGTGCAGATGAGGATGGAAGGCGCCATGTCCATGACGCAGCCGAGCAGGAGCAGCATGACGTTGATCATCAGGAGGATCACGTTCTTGTCGTGCGACAGCGTCAGGAAGAAGGCCGTGACCCTGGCCGGAACCTGCATGAGCGCCATGATGTAGCCGAGGCTTGCCGCAAAGGCGATGAGCGTCATCACCATCGCGACCGTGCGCATCGTGCGGTGGATCAGGAGCGGCAGGTCGCGCCAGCGGTAATCGCGGTAGATGAACATGGTGACGAAAAAAGCCCACACGCAGGCAACCGCCCCCGCCTCGATCGCGGTGAAGATGCCGCCCAAGATGCCGCCCAGGATGATCGCGAGCGTGATCAGGCCCCAAAGCGCGTCGATCGAGAGCTTGACCGCCTCCGCGAACGGCACGGTCTCGCCACGCGGATGCTTGTGCATATAGGCGAGTGCGATGCATAGAATGAGGAGGGCGAGGCCGAGCAGCAGGCCCGGTACCACGCCTGCCATGAAGAGTGCTATGACGGAGATGGTGCCGCCGGTCGCGAGCGAATAGATCACCGCATTGTGGCTCGGCGGCACCAAGAGCGCCTGGACCGAGGCGGTGATCGTCACGTTGGTGGCGAACACGCGGGGATAGCCGCTCTTCTCCATCTGCGGGATCATCACCGATCCGATCGCCGAGGTGTCCGCGACCGCCGAGCCGGAGATGCCGGAGAGGAAGGTGGTGGCGATGATGTTCACCGCCGAGAGCCCCCCGCGCAGGCGAGTGAGACCGACGAGCACGTTGGCGAAGGCCACGAGCCGCCGCGCCATGCCGCCTTCCGCCATGATGGCACCCGCCAGCACGAAGAAGGGAATGGTCAGCATGGCGAACTTGGAAACCCCGCTCGAGATTTGCAGCATGACCGCCTCGGGCGGGATGCCGAGCCGCCAGGCGCCGACGAGGGCGGCGAGCCCGAGCGCGTAGGCGATCGGCACGCCGAGGGCGAAGAACGCGAAGAGAGCAAGAAGCACGACGATGATGTCCATGCGCCAAGCCCCGCCGGATCACCCGGGTGCCGCCGGCTCGTGGGCCGCCCACTTGTCCGCGGGCGCCCCGATCGCGAGACGCTCGACGACGAAGAGGAGGGTGACGGCGCCGCCGAGCGGAATGGGCAGATAAGTGACGCCGACCGAGAGGAAGGGGAACGCGTCGATCACCTGGTACCAGGTCGTCGCCACCAGCCCCTCGCCCCAGATCACCATGAACAGGCTGACGAGCCCCATCAGGAGCTCCGCCGTGAGCTCGACGGCGCGTATCCCGAGCGGCGGCAGCAGGTAGTGCAGCACCGTCACGCGCATGTGGATGCCCGTCCGGTAGCACGCGGCGGCGCCGAAGAAGGTGAGCACGATGGTGAGCAGGATCGCCATCGGCTCGGGCCATGACGCGGCGTGATTGAGGACGTAGCGCGTATAGACGCTCCAGGGAATCACCGCCGAGATGAGCACGAGCGAAGTGCCTGCGAGCACGACGCACAAGAGATAGAGCGCGTCCATCGCACGGCGGAAGCCGGATGCCATCGGTGCTCCCCTAACGGCCAGACTGTCGCACGGCCGAGCCTCACCCCCCTCCCTGCCCTCCCCCTCAAGGGGGGAGGGGAAATAT
>DATEQI010000166.1:0-12750 GCA_035272805.1 Alphaproteobacteria bacterium
CGGTTGAGGCCGAGTCCCGAATAGGCGAACTCGGTCATGTTGACGCGCCCGAAGGGAATGAAGCCGCGTGCGCGCAGGCGTGCTACGGCAGCGCAATCGGCGGCCGCCGGCGCGTGCCCGTCGAAGACGCGGCTGCCGGCGCGCGTCACCTCGCCGCGCACGTCGAACAGATCCTTGATGCTGACCGGGATGCCGGCGAAGGGGCTGGGATGCCGGCCGTGGCGGCGGGCGCGGTCGACCGCGTCGGCCTGCGCGCGCACCCATTCCGCATCGAGAGCGATGAAGATGCGGCCGCCCTCGCCGGCGGGGTCGCTGGCTTTGGCCAGGGCGGAGTCCGCGAGCGCGCGC
Source organism: Alphaproteobacteria bacterium (assembly GCA_035272805.1). GTDB lineage: Bacteria > Pseudomonadota > Alphaproteobacteria > JACZXZ01 > JACZXZ01 > DASPPM01. Next base: position 349 of record DATEQI010000166.1, read on the forward strand.
GCGGTAACGGCACCCTCCTCCAACGCCCGCATCAACTCGATCAGGCCCGCCATGGCTGCCGCCCTCAGCTGCCGGACGTCAAGGCGAAGGAGGTGCCGCGCGCGCGGCATGCTGCGCGCGCGCCTGCGCCATGCGGATCACATCGGATCGTAATAGTGCGTCTCCAGCAGCAGGCAGCCGGTCTCGGTCCGGAACGGTCCGTGAGGGACGCCCGGCGGCCGGCAGCAATAGGTGCCCTGCCGGAAGGTCTCGCCGCCCGTGCCATCGGGTTTCGAGTTCACGATGAGATCGCCCTGGAGGACGTAGACCTCCTCCCAATGATCGTGCACGAACGGCTCGCTCGTGAACGCCCCCGGCATGAAGCGAAGAAGCCGCGTGTAGCCGCCGGCTTTCTTCTCGAGGTCGATCTTGCCGGCGAGCACCTTGAGCTGGATGCCCGGCGGGTAGCCGGCCGGCCTCTGCCAGCCCGTGGTGAAGTCGACCTGGTAGAACTCCTTGTGCTCCTTGTTGCAGGCCATCGCCTACCTCCTTCCAAGCAAGGGCGCAGCGAGGCGCCCTCGGTGCCCTTCTCATGCCGTCCCCTTGAGATGGGTCTTTTCGACCGTGCCGAACTTGTCCGTCTCGAACACGCTCTCCGGAATCCGGAAGTAACCCTCAGCGAACTGCTCGGGCGTGGTTTGATGCATCGACATGGCCTGGAAGGCGCAGACGTCGTAGCAGAGCTCGCAGCCGATGCAGTTCTCCGGCCGCACCTCGACGTGGCCGTCGGCTTGGCGGAGCGCGTCGTAGAAGCACATCTGGATGCAGACCGTGCAGGTCGGGTTCTCGCATTTCTCGCGATCGATCTCGACATGCATGCGCGCGCGCGCGAACTGCGCGCTGTAATCCCGGGCCGCGCGGCGCGAGGCGATGCCTCGCATCGCCGCAACATCGGCGTAGCCGTGCTCGTCCATGAAGCGATCGAGCCCCTTGATGATGTTCGGCAGCCATTTGATGCCCTTGAGCATCAGGATCGAGCCGACCTGGACGATTCCGGCGCCGGCCATGATGAACTCGACCACGTCGCGGTGATCGAAAATGCCGTTCGAGCCGGCGACGGGCATGCCGAGCTCCTCGGTGATCCGGTGCACCCAGCGCAGGCTGAGCGGCTTGGTCCAAGTGCCGCCGATGCCGGCCGGCCCGTCGAGGCGCGGCTTGCCGGTTTCGATGTCGATGGCGAAGCCGGTGTAGCGGTTGGTGGCGGTGACGGCGCTCGCGCCCGCCTCCCGCACGCGGCGGGCCACTTCAAGCAGCCGCGACTGGTCGGGGGTGAGCTTGACCATGACCGGGATATCGACCGCTTCGCGGACGACGCGCACGACCTCGGCTGCTACGTCCGGCTCCTGGCCGATCATCGAGCCGCCGTGCACGCCGGGCATCATCGCCGGATGCGGGCAGCCGAAATTCAGCTCGACCATCGGCAGGCCGCAATCCTCGATGGTGCGGCAGATGTCCCGCCAGCCGTCGAGGTCCTTGGCCCCGGCGCTGCCGATGAGGTGCGCCCCGCGCTCACGGGCGTAGTTCCCGCACTCCTTGAGATAGGGAACCCACTCCTTGTAATACGTCGAGGAATAGCCGGAGCGGGAATAGAACACGTAGTCGCGCGGCACCTTGCCGCGAATGATCTCGCCGCGCTCGTTCATGATGCAATACTTCGAGCTTTCCGTGAGGCGCGCCATGTCCTCGATGTCGGTGAGCGTCTTGATGATCGCTCCCCCCGCGCCGGCATCGAAGCACTGCTTGAGAAGGGCTGGACTGTTGGTCGTCTCGAGGGAGGCGATGATCACCGGATTCTTGAAGGTGAGCCCGCAGAATTCGACGTCGAGCTTGGCCATGGCGCTTCTCCCTGGCATCCGCGCGGCACCGCGCAATCCATGAAGCGAGACTAATAGTCAGTACACTGACGATATACCCGGACCTGCCATCTGTCAATGCTCGTATCGCTCGGTTGACGGCACAAAGTTCGACCCTTGCTCGACCCTAGCGATCGCCGCTGAAGACGATGCAGGAGGGGCTTGCGTTCTCGATGGTCTGGCCCGTTGGCGTCAGCCTGCCGCTCGTCGTGTCGACCCGGAAGGCGACGATGGTGTCGCTCGCTTCGTTGGCGGCGTAGAGCTGCCGGCCGGAGGGTGCCAACGCGAAGAAGCGCGGCTTTTCCCCTTGCGTCGCTTCCCAGCCGATCGGCGTCAGCCTGCCGCTCGAGCGCTCGATCGCGAAAATGGCGATGCTGTCGTGTCCGCGGTTGGAGGCGTAGACGAACGCCCCTGAGGGTGCCACGGCGATCTCGGAGCCGGTATTGTTGCCGGTGAAGCTGTCGGGCAGCGAGGGCAAGATCTGGAGCGGCCGCAGCTCGCCCCGCTCGCCGTCCCAGCGGTAGGTCGCGACGGTCGAGTCGAGCTCATTGATGACATAGGCGCGCGGGAGGGACGGGTGGAAGGCGATGTGCCGCGGGGCTGCACCTCGCCGTGTCTCGACGAAGGGGGGATCGCTCGGCTCGAGCCTGCCTTCAAGAGCGTCGAGTCGAAAGACGAAGATGCGGTCGAGCCCCTTGTCGGGCACGAGCGCAAAGCGGCCGGAAGGATCGAAGGGAATATGGTGGGGATGCGAGCCCGTCTGCTCGCGCTTGTGCGGGCCCGGCTCGCCGGGGAGTGTGAGCGTCCGGATGCGCTCTCCGAGCGATCCGTCGGCCTCGATCGGCACGAGCGACAGCGTGCCGTTGGCATAGTTCGCAGTGACGATGAAGCGATTCGTCGGGTCGATCGCGAGATGGACCAGGTTCGCCCCGCCGGCCCGCTGCCGGTTGACGAAGCTGAGCCGCCCGCTCTCCGCGTCGATCGCAAAGGCGCTGATCTCGTCGAGATCGCCATGAACCGAATAGAGAAACCGGCCGCGCCGATCGAAAGCCAGGTACGAGGGATTGACCAGGTCCTCGACGCGCTGGACATGCGTCCAGCCTCCAGATGCCGGAGCCACCCGATACACCTCGATTCCTTTGCCGCGCGCCTTGCGCTTCGTCGTGGTGAACGAGCCGACATAGGCAAGCATCGCCCTATTCCTCCCCCTTCAGGCCTTGCTCGGCATAGGCGCTCGCCGCAAGGCCTCGGTCAATTCCGTGCCAACCGCGATCCTCCAACCCCTTTGCGAGGAAGGGACGTTCTCCTGGTCCGGACGTCATTGATCCAGGTCATTGCAGAGCCCGCCTGCAACCATCACTGTGCTGAACGATATGAGAATAGTGTGAGACCGCACCTCGATGAGGGAGCACGTGCCATGGCAGGAAATGCAGTGAAAATCGAGAAGTCGGGCAAGGGGACCGAAGCGTCCAAGGTGCCCGCCGCGAGTGCCACCGAGCATCCGCTGATGACGCTCCGCGAGGAGGTCGACCGTCTTTTCGACGACTTCGTCCGCGGCTGGCCAGGTCTCATGTCGTTCCCGAGCCGCATGTTCAGCCTCGATCCGTTCCGGCGCATGGGCGAGCCGCTCGTCGCCAGCTTCGGCAGAGTGATGCCGAAGGTCGACGTCTCGGAGAGCGCCGAGAGCTACCAGATCGAGGCCGAGCTGCCCGGCATCGACGAGAAGGACCTGAGCGTCACGCTGAGCGACGGCGTGCTCACGATCCGCGGCGAGAAGAAGGCGGAGCGCGAGGAGAAGAAGAAGGACTATTATCTCAGCGAGCGGAGCTACGGCACCGTGCAGCGGTCCTTCGAGCTTCCCGAGGGCGTCGACGCGGACAAGATTTCGGCCAGGTTCGAGAAGGGCGTGCTTTCGCTGTCGCTGCCCAAGTCGAAGGAGGCGAAGGCGAAGGAAAAGAAGATCCCGATCGCGTCGAAGTAATGCGCGATCGCACTGCCGATGTTCGCGAGCTCGTGGTTCGCCGGCGGCGGGCCACGAGCCGCGAAAGCGGCAGAGCGGTCAAGAGCCGGCCTCCGCGCGGCACCGGCCGCCGCCCCACAGCGTGAGGATTCCGACGCGCACTCCCCTCCTTCGCCGCGAGCCCCCCGTTGGCGCGATTGATCTGCGTCCCGACCCGCAATAATCGGCGCCGGCGCTCCGGCAGGAGGAATGGGCTCAGATGCTGAAGCTTCGCCGCGTCGCGATCGACGCCCGCCACGAGAACCTCGCCTTCCTCGCGCGCGACTGCCGACAATACCGCCCCGAGGAATTCGAGGCGCTCGAGAAGATCGAGATCTCGGCCGACAACCGTCGCATCCTCGCCATCCTCAATGTGGTTGACGATCCCGCGATACTGAAGGGCGACGAGCTCGGCCTGGGCGAGCGCGCCTTCCGTCATTTCGGCTTGCCGGAGGGAGCGCTCGTCGAGGTGGCGCAGGCGAGCCCGCCGCAAAGCCTCGAGGCGATCCATCGCAAGCTCGCGGGCCATGTGCTCGTCGAGCACGAGATCGACGCCGTCGTGCGCGATATCGCCGCGAACCGCTATTCCAAGATCGAGATCGCCGCCTTCCTGGTCGCCTCCGCGGGCTCCATGGAGGTCGAGGAGGTCCTGGCCCTCACGCGGGCGATGGCCAAGGTCGGCACCCAGCTCACCTGGGACGCCGAGCGCGTCGTGGACAAGCATTGCATCGGCGGGGTGCCCGGCAATCGCACCTCGATGATCGTGGTGCCCATCGTGGCCGCCTACGGCCTCACCATTCCCAAGACCTCGAGCCGCGCCATCACCTCGCCGGCCGGCACGGCCGACACCATGGAAGTGCTCGCCCGTGTCGATCTCAGCATCGAGGAGATGCGCTCGATCGTGCGCCAAGAGAGGGGCTGCCTGGTCTGGGGCGGGCACGTCGACCTCTCGCCGGCGGACGACGTTCTCATCTCCGTCGAGCGCCCGCTGGCCCTCGATCCGCGCGAGCAGATGGTCGCCTCGATCATCTCGAAGAAGCTGGCCGCCGGCTCGACCCATCTCGTCGTCGATATTCCCGTCGGCCCCTCGGCCAAGGTGCGCGATCCCGACGAAGCGGAGCGCTTGCGCAAGCTCTTCGAGTACGTGGGTGCGGCCACCGGCTTGACGCTCGACGTGGTGCTTACCGACGGCACCCAGCCGGTGGGGCGCGGCGTCGGTCCGGCACTCGAGGCACGCGACGTGATGAAGGTCCTGCGCAACGAGCCGGAAGCGCCGCCTGACTTGCGCGAGCGCGCCCTCTTCCTCGCCGGCCGCGTGCTCGACTTCGATCCCCGCCTGCGCGCGGGCGAGGGGCAAGGCCATGCCGAGAAGCTGCTCGCCTCAGGCGATGCGCTCGCGCAGATGGAGCGCATTATCGCCGTTCAGGGGCCGAGCCAAGCGGTTCATCCCCTCGGCCAGCTCACCCGCGAGGTGCCCTCGCCTGCCCGGGGCAGGGTGGCGGCGATCGACTGCTACCGCATCGCGCGCACGGCACGGCTCGCGGGCGCGCCCACCGACAAGGGGGCGGGCGTCGACCTCCTCATGAAGGTCGGTGAAGCCGTCGCAGAGGGCGAGGCGCTTTATCGCATCCACGCCTGCTTTCCCACCGATTTCAAGTTCGCGACCGAGTATGCGCAAAGCGCGAGCGGCTACACGATCGTCCCGGATTAGGGCTCTCAATCCGCCATCTCGAGCTCGGCGACGATGGGGGCATGATACGAGCCAAGCGAAGGATGGCCGGACAAGGGATCGCGGGCCTCGTCCGAGAGCCCCTCATTCTGGATCTCGACCCGGTGAGGCCAGGCCGCGAGCGTCGGCGAGACGAGCACATGGTCGAGCAGGAGCGGACGGCCCGCGTGCAGCACCGAGTATCGCCGCGGCGCCGGCACGCTCTCCTCGAGCGCCACCAACGTTCTTCCTGAAAGCACTCGCCCGCTTCCCTCGCTTTCGTCGCCGATCAAAACGCGCACGGGCGTCTCCCGCGCCTCGGCATTGAAATCCCCGCAGACCGCGATGAGGGCCGAGGGATCGGCATCGAACAGCCGCTCCACGACGAGCCGCGCCTCGAGCGCCTGACCCGCTCGCTTCATCGCGGCGAGGAAGAAGCCCTCGGCCCAACCGCCGACGCTCCGCCACCCCGCGGCGGAGACTTTCTGCCCCGGGATGGCGACCGCAAGGGGCGCCTTGAGGTGGAGATTGAGCACGTGCAGCCTACGGCCGCCTGGCAATTCGATGGCGCCATAGAGGAGCGGCCGATCCCAGCTGAGCGTGAGCGCGTCCTTGGCGGGCGGCGACGCCGTGGCCGAGCGATAGCTCAATGGCGGCACGAGCTCGTGATGGATCTGGCGGCTCGCCGCGATCGGATAGCGGCTCAGAAGCACGAGATTATGGCGCTCGGCCGGCCCGTCGTGCGCGATGGGCACGGTGAGCGCGCGGCTGTAGCCGAGGTAGAGCGTATCCTCGAGGAGATGATCGAGGGCCGTGAGCCCGCGCGGCAGGTCGCGCGCGACCGCCTGAGCGTTGACCTCCTGGAAGCAGAGGAGATCGGCCTCGAGGCGGCGGAGCTGCGGCCGCAGCACGGCGATGCGTTGCGAGAGAGCCGGGACCGCGCCGGGCTCGTCGTCGAGGCTCTCGAGGTTGAAGGTAGCGATACGCAACCGCGCCATCTCTCCTCCGCAGCACCCTCGAACCCTGCCTTATGAGAGAGGGGCTCCCGTCCAGGCCAACGAGCCGCCGATGCGCAAGTGGAGGCCGGTCGGCGCCGGCCCTTCTACGAGGCGCCGCCGCGGCGGGCAAGGCTTAGGCGCGTTCGCGATCTGCACAAAAGGTTCCGGCGGTCACTTGCGCGACCGCCGGCTCTCTAATGTGCTGGGGAGGGACTAGAGAGGCCCCTTTCTTAGCACCTCGCCCCGGGCGGCGATTTGATCCAGATCAATTTTAAGGCAGGATTCTGCAGGGGGCGAAATGCCGCGCCGCAGGCGATCATCCCTCACGTCTCAGGGCGTTGACATGGGTCCTGGCTTCCGGGAGGAGCCGCTTGCACATGCCAATCCCCTCCGGACCGTAGCCCGCCTGGAAAAAGGGGCCAAGCCGGCGCTCGTCGGGTGCCACGCGCGCTCCCTGCTGCTGCGCCACCATGACATGGACGGCCACGCAGTCCGTTTTGCGGGCCAGGCCGTCGATGGCGGCGATGAGCGCATCGGTCGCGCCGGCGCCATCGACGAGATCGAGGGCGACGAAATTTTCGACCCGAAACGTTCGTCCGTGCTGAATATCCGGCAGGATCCTGTAACTGAAGAGACCGTAGATGTAGCCATCTGCGCCCTGGGCCGCAATCAGCCCGGCCTCCCGCGCTCGGCCCGCCGCGCACAGGGTCCGCCCATGCGCGAGCCACTCACCAAGCCCGAGGCGGGGGGCTATCGCATGAACAAGCGGATAGACCTGCGGCAGCCGGCTTATAGGAAGCGGGCGCACTTCGTATCGTCTGCCCATTTCCAGAAAATAGCCCTTCGCTATGCATTTCGGACGGCTCAAGTAAGCCATAGCGGCATTGGACCGGCATTGATATGAATCAAGAATCGATGTATCTCCCCTATCCGGGATACACCCGGCCGGGCCGCCTATGACGCCATCGCGAGCGAGGGGCGGCAGCGTCCCGGAATTGTTTCGTTCGGCTGGGCTGAGTAGACTGGCGAGCGGCCGGGATAGGACTGGGGATCGGATCGGCAATGCCCACGCGAAGGCGAGCGGGACGAGATATCACCGCCCGTGCGGTCGCGAGCCCATGCGCGGCTTGCAAAGTCCGCGACATCTCCGTTTGCAGCGCGCTCGACGCGGACGAGCTTGCTCGGCTCACGGCAATCATGAGCACTCTCGGGATGCAGCCGCAGCAGACCTTATTTTACGAGGGCGACCCCGCCGAGTTCCTGTTCAACGTCACGGGCGGCATGATTCGGGTCCACAAGCTCTTGGCCGACGGCAGGCGTCAGGTCACGGGATTTCTCTATCCGGGCGATTTCGTCGGCCTCGCGGTCCACGACAGTTACGCCTATACGGCCGAAACCGTCGTCGCCACCAGCGTCTGCCGTTTCCCGCGCACCAAGCTCCATGCGCTCATGCGCGAGATGCCGCATCTCGAGAACCGCATGCTCAGCATGGCCTCGAACGAGCTCATCGAGGCGCAGGACCAGATGCTCCTCCTGGGCCGCAAGACCGCGCAGGAGAAGATCGCCTCCTTCCTCTTGATGATTTCGCGCCGCGCCGGCCGGCGCGGACAGCCCGACAATCCCATCCATCTGCCGATGGGACGCACGGACATTGCCGACTTTCTCGGGCTCACCACCGAGACGGTGAGTCGCGTCTTCACGCAGTTCAAGACCTCGGGTGCCATTCGCCTCCTCGACAACTCGCGCGTGCAGCTCTCCGACATGCACGCGCTCGGGGCCACGGCACAAGGGAGCTAGTGTTGTGGTTCCGACGCTTGATTCCAATCATTGTGTCGGAACCACAACACATCATTATGATTTTGCTAGTGTTCCGGGCTGACGGTTCGGAACGAGCCGTCGGAGTCGGAACACTAGCGCTTTGGAGACATCTTGACAGCCCCACCGCCGAGGGCCGGGGCCGGACGAGCGCTCGCTCCGACCCTTGACCCAAGTCAATGAGCGCGCCTCTTTGCCACGGTCTACTCCCGCCATCGCGCAGGATAAATGGATTTCAGCGGAGGACCTCGTCATGGCGTACAAGGATCTCCTTGTCCACCTGAACAACTCCAAGCATCGCGCCAGACGTCTCGATATCGCCATTCGGCTGGCACAAGCTTCGGACGCCCACCTTGTCGGCCTATATACGGCCACGGACCTCTTCGCGCCGGCCTTTCTCACCTCGCAGCTGGCGGCCGGGCTCATCGCCGCGCAACGCGAGCTTTCCGGCGACGAGCGCAACAAAGCCAAAGCTGAGTTCGACGAGCGCGGACGCCAGGCGGGCATCAGTATCGAGTGGCGCGAGGTGGAGGATACCGGCGCGATGGCGACCCTGCACACGCGCTATGCCGACCTCGCGGTGATCGGCCAGCCCGACCCCGATGAGGCGCTGTCCCCGACGGAGCGCGACCTCGCCGAGCGCGTGGTGTTGGATTCGGGCCGGCCCGTCCTCATGGTGCCTTATGCCGGCCGGTTTCCCACGCTCGGCCAGCGCGTGCTGATCGCCTGGAACGCCAGCGCGCAAGCGACGCGCGCCGTCAACGACGCCTTGCCGCTGCTTGCGCAGGCCAAGGTCATTACCGTGCTGGCCGTGAACCCGAAAGGCGGCGAGCGAGGCCACGGCGAGGTGCCCGGCGCCGATATAGCGCTCCATCTCGCGCGCCACGGCCTCAAGGCCGAAGCGGCGCATGCTTTCGCCGATGACATCGACGCCAGCGATGTCATCCTCTCGCGCGCCTCCGACCTGGGCGTCGACCTCATTGTCATGGGCGCCTACGGCCGCCCCCGCCTGCGGGAAATGGTGCTGGGCGGCGTCACGCGCAGCCTGTTCCAGCACATGACGGTGCCCGTGCTCATGTCCCATTGAGGGAGCGCACAGAGGCGGCTCTTTGCGCTGCCAGCGCAGGCCCGTGGCGCGGGATACCGCTTATCGGCCCACATGCCGACTGCGAAGCGCTTGATTCGCCTGCCGCAATTCGCAAACCGGCCGAGCTCGGCCCAGGCTTGCGATGGCGCGCCGAGCCTTTACAATTTGCACAAATTGCTGAAAGAGGTTAGGTAGCTTGCCGCTGGGACTGCTCTGAATGACGGAGGACTGCTGATGATCTCGTTTCGGATGCTCGTTTTTGTCGTTATCCTCACCCTCGGCTTCGCAGGGCGATTTGCTCTCGCCGCGGGCGACGCGGCGAACGGCGAGAAGGTGTTCAACCAGTGCAAGGTTTGCCACAGCATCGTTGAGGGCAAGAATGGCGTAGGCCCGAGCCTCTTCCGCGTGGTGGGACGCAAGTCGGGCACCGTCGCGGGCTACAAGTACTCCGACGCCATGGCCAAGGCCAATATCATCTGGGACGAGAAAAACCTCGACGCCTACCTCACGGATCCGAAGGCGGTCGTGCCGGGCGACAAAATGCCGTTTGCCGGGCTCAAGAAAGACCAGGACCGGGACGATGTCATCGCCTTCCTAAAAGCCAAGGCGCAATAGGCTTCCTGCCCAACCGTCTCGGCGCCGTCCCGCCGGACGGCGCCGCATGAGCATTACGCCGGGCGCGGCTCCTGCCCCCGGGCTTGCCGCTGGCATCCGAGGTAGAGCGGCTGGCCCGCACGCGACGCCGGGGTTTATCCCTGACACGATTTTTGCCGCGGACGAGCGCGTCGAGTGCGACAGCGCTCATCACGCCTTTTCCCGGCCCATGCGTCGTCCGAGGAGTAGCAATGCCGCGAGAAAGTCGCGCGCTTGGCCGCGGCAGCGCCTTCATGCCCTCAGCCGTCTCGGCGCGAGGACTCGCCCCTGGCGGCGTAGCTTCCGTCAGCTCGCAAAGACGTTTCCGGCGGGATGTCACGCCATAAGATACGGCACGTCTGATCCGGCCGCGCCGTACCGCGCTCCCCTTTGGCTATGCAAGCTTGTGCAAACCTGAAGAGGATGCTACATATAGATGATTATTTGGCTTATCTCCCAATATGTTGATATACTGAATTCTAACCGGGTAAGCTGGACCGTAGGATTTCGCTAGCCATTCCGAGTTCGAGGGGAAGAGCACGATTAGAGAATGCACGCGACGGAACAGATGTGAACTTTCTCTCGTCCTCGGCGCGCAAGGCGATCAGTAGGGAGGCCGCAATGACGTTGCGTCAGGGAACGGGCTGGACATGGGTCATGGCGCTGGCCGTGGCCGTCGCGACGATGGCGATGTCCGCGCAAGAGGCCGCCGCGGTGCCCAGCTTTGCGCGCCAGACGGGCCAGGCTTGTGAAGCGTGCCACACGGTATTCCCCGAGCTCACGTCGTACGGCCGCCTGTTCAAGCTCAATGGCTACGTCTTTACCAACGTCAAGGACATAAGCGACATCAACGCGCAAAGGTCGAGCACCTTGTCGCTGACCGAGCTGCCGCCGATCTCGCTCATGTTCCTGGCTTCCGAGACGCACATCAACAAGGCCTTGCCCGACTCCGGCTTGCCAAGCGGAGTGGCGCAAAACGACACCATCGGGTTTCCGCAGCAGGTGAGCTTCTTCTACGCCGGCAGGATCGCGCCCAACTTCGGCGCCTTCATTCAGCTCACCTACGATCCCGGCGCCAACTCGGTCGGAATCGACAATACGGATCTGCGCTTTGCCGACACCGGTACCTTCCAAAGCATGGGCCTGATCTACGGATTGACCCTCAACAACAATCCAACCTCGCAGGACGTGTGGAACGGTACGCCGGCGTGGGGGTACCCTTATGCCACCTTCAGGGCGGCGCCCACACCCGCGGCGGCGGCCTTGATCGACGGCCCCTTGGCGCAGAATGCTGCGGGCGCAACCGCATACCTCATGCTTGACAAGACTTTCTATTTTGAGGCCGGCGCCTATCGCTCCGCGAAAGTCGGGACCACAAACAAGACGCTGATGGCGCCCGGCCCGCTCGATAGCGAATTCACCAACGTGATCGACGGTCTCGCGCCGTACTGGCGCTTCGCCTACGAGCATCCCTGGGGAAAGAATACCTTCGAGATCGGGACGTACGGGATCCATTCCTCCATCAGGCCGAACGCCGGCATGACCTCGTTGGTGACCTCCGGCCCGACGGACGACTACACCGACGCGGCGTTGGACGCGCAATATCAATGGATTGGCGAGGACAACCTGGTTACCCTCGCCGGCACCTGGATCCATGAATTCGCCACGCGCCACGCCACGGTGGCCACCAACGTAAACGACAGCTTGGATACCCTGAGGGCGACCGCCACCTATTTCTATCAGCGCAGATACGGCGGCAGCGTCCAGCTCTTCCAGACGACGGGCACCACGGACCCCCTGCTCTTCCCGGCGTCGGCGGTGACGGGCAGCCGGAACGGAAGCCCGGATAGCCGCGGCCTCAAGATCGAGTTCGATTACGTGCCCTGGCTCAATACCAAGATCGGCGTACAGTACACGGCATACCTGGAATTCAATGGCGCCTCGAAGAACTATGACGGCTTCGGACGGAACGCGTCCGACAACAATACCCTCTATGCCTTTCTCTGGACTGCATTCTAATGGCGGGGCGTGATCGGTCGCATGGAAGGAGCTGTGCCGTGAAGAGTTCGAGTATTTGGCTCGCTGCGCTCATGATTTTCGTTGTCGGAAACGCATGGGCCGCAGGCGCCCCGCCCGAGCTGGCGGTCAAGGTGTGCTCCACTTGCCACGGAATAGGCGGGCGCAGCATAGCACCCACCTTCCCCGAGCTCGCGGGCCAGAAGGCGGCGTATCTCGAAACCCAGCTTCACGCCTTCCGGGACCGCAGCCGG
>DATEQI010000167.1:0-4929 GCA_035272805.1 Alphaproteobacteria bacterium
CAGGACGGCGTAGGGAATCATGTAATGGATCATGCCGACGATGACGCCGAACTCGTTGCGCACGAGCGGAAGTGGGTGGTCGATGATCCCGGCCGCGAGCAGCATGGAGTTGAGCAACCCGCCGGGATGCAGGATGGCGACCCAGGCAAACGCCCGCACCAAGACCGAGATCCAGAAGGACAGCAGCACGAAGAAGAGCATCCAGGCCTCATGCGTGCGCGACACGTGGAGGACCGCGTAGGCAACGAGATAGCCGAGGACCATGGTGATCGCGGTGGTGATCAGGCAGACCCGCGCGGTTATCCACAGGATGTGCTGTACGGCGCCGTTGGTGAAAAGCAGCGCGTAGTTCTCGAGCCCAAGCCGCGGCTCAGAGACGCTGATCCACAGCACTTGACTCAGGGGATAGAGGTAAAAGACCGCGAGCAGGGCCAGGGGCACGAGGATGAGGGGCCAATAGGCGGCGCTGCCGAAATTCCTGCCCAAGCCCTCCCCCGTCACAGCTGCCGCCCCCCTTGTCGCGCGGCGGGCCGGCGATTTCAGTCTAGCCAAAATTCTGCTATACGCCAGAGCACCGTGGCAAGGTCGGCCCGGTGCCGCCAAAAGCGCGCAAGGACGATCCGCGCGCAAAGACAATTCGGCCAGAGAGCAATCGCGAAAGGGGAGAACGATGAAAGAGGATTCGGGGTTCGCGCGCGACAGCATCGAGCTCTTGCGGGAGCGGCTAACCGGCAGGCCCGTCAGCCGGCGTGGCTTTCTCGCGGCTTGCGCGGCGCTCGGGCTTTCGCCGGCGCTGTTCAAGGTCACGCCGGCTTCGGCAGAGGGCAAGGAGCTGGTGCTCTGCAATTTCGGCGGCGACGCCATCGCGGCCTTCAACAAGGCCTGGGTCGAGCCGTTCATGGCCAAGAACCCGGGCATCAAAGTCGTGATCGACGGCACCGGCCCGACGTCCGGGAAGATCAAGGCCATGGTCGAGAGCGGCAAGGTCGGCTGGGACGTGATCGACCGCAACCTGGCGGCGGCCGTCGAGCTGGGGCGGCAGAACCTGCTCGACGAGATCGACTACGGCATCGTCGACAAGGCAAAGGTGCGCCCCGAGCACGCCGGCAAATGGGCGGTCGGCAGCTACATCTATTCCTATCCGCTGGTCTACGACAGCAAGGCATGGGGCGGACGGGTGCCGACGGGCTGGAAGGATTTCTTCAACCTCAAGGATTTTCCCGGCAAGCGCATGCTGCGCAAGTACATCGACGGGCAGCTCGAGGCGGCGCTCATCGGAGACGGCGTGGATCCCAAGAAGCTCTATCCCCTCGACGTCAAGCGTGCGCTCGACAAGATCCGCTCGATCAAGGAGCAGGTCATCTTCTGGGCCAACGGTGCCGAGAGCCAACAGGCCTTCCGCGACGGCGAAGTCGTCATGGGCAATATGTGGAACACGCGCTGCACGGTGCTCAAGGACGAGAGCAAGGGGCGCATCGACTTCACCTTCAACCAGGCGAGCGTCTGGATCGGGGCCTGGTTGGTGCCGAAGGGCAGCAAAGGCGGCAGCGACGCCATGAAGTTCATCGCCTCCACGCAAGACCCCGCGGAGCAAGTCGAGCTTTTCAAGATGATCGGCAACGGGCCGGTCAATCCGGCGGCGGCGGCCCTCGTTCCGGCCGAGCTCAAGCCGCTCGACCCCGGCTCGCCGGAAAATTACGCCAAGCAGGTCCTGGCCGACCCCGAGTGGTATGCGGCCAATAGTGCGACGGCGCTCAACCAGTATCTGGAGATGGTGTCGTCCTGACGGCGGCGAGACCGCACTCGGCGGAGGCCGCTCTCCGCGGGCCGGAGGCGGCTCCGCCGCGGGGCTTGCCGTCTCATTCCGCGGCCTGGCTCGCACCTTCCTTCTCCTGCAGCGCGAAGGCGCCCGCCACCTCGCTGCCTGTGGCGTACCAAAGCCTCGGAAAGCGCCGCGTGAAGGCCAAGAACTCCCGCAGAATGCCCAAGCGCATCGGCCGGCCGGTCACTTGCGGATGCATGACCAGTACGAAGACGCCGCCCATCTCGTAAATCGCGCGAAACTCGTCCTGCCAGATCGACAGCACGTGCTCGCGCGTGAAGAGCGGCCGCGGCGCGCGCAAATGGGTGGCGCCGAAGTTCCAGTCGTCGAGCGAGGGATGCTCCGGCAGCTCGATGGGGCCGGCGCGTCCGTCGCGCAGCCGATGCCGATAGGGGTGGACGTCGTCCTTGAAGCAGCTGTTGTACACGAAGCCGCGCTCGACGAGCGCTTCCAGCAGGAAATGGCATGATTCGCTGCTGGGCGGCCGATAACCTTTCGGGCGCAGGCCGAAGTGGCGCTTCATGGCGTCGAGCCCGCGCTCGAGCTCCTCGATGATCTGCTCGGGCCGGGCGGGGTCGGGGCGATAATGCAGGTAGCCGTGATGCGCGAGCTCGTGCCCGTCGCGGAGGATCGTCTCGACGCGGCCGGTGTGGTTGTCGACCGTCCAGCCGGGCGTGAAAAAGGTCCCCTTGAGACCCTCCGCCTTGAGCAGCTCGAGGATTTTGACGATGCCGACCTTGGCGCCGTAGCCTCCGAGCGAGAGGGTCGCAAGCAGCTCCGCGTTCTCCGGCTCCTTGCCGAGCCAGAGCGACTCGGCATCGAAATCGAAGGTCAGGCAAACCGCGCATTGGGCGCCGTTGGGCCAACGTACCGGCACGCTCTCGGCTGTCATGACTGCTTCTCCCCCCGCATCCGATGAGGGAGACTATTATGCGGCGAGCGGCAGTGTAAACCGGCTCGCCGCAACAGCCTCGCCCCTGGCGCGGCGCGCACCGGCCATGCTAGAGAGGCGCCACCCACGGTCCGGCGGGCGAGGCATCCCATTCTCAGCTGCGGCACTCTTTCATGGCACGTCGCGCATTGATTGCGGGAAACTGGAAGATGAACGGGCTCGGGCCGGGTGGTGCCGGGCTCGATGGGTTGGCGCTGGCGCGCGCGCTCCTCGCCCAGCTGCGGCAAGGGCCGGCACCGCGCGCCGATCTCGTGGTGGCGCCGCCCGCGACCTTGATCGCGCGCGTGGCCCAACTCTTGGCAGGGAGCGCCATCGCGGTCGGCGGCCAGGACTGCCACGCCGAGCCGAGCGGGGCGCATACCGGCGACCTCAGCGCCGAGATGCTGAAGGAGGCGGGTTGCCGCTACGTCATCGTCGGCCATTCCGAGCGCCGTGCCGACCACGGCGAGGGGAACGCAACCGTGCGCGCCAAGGCCGCCGCCGCGCACCGTGCCGGCCTCATCGCCATCCTCTGCGTGGGGGAGCGCGAGTCAGCCCGCCTTTCCAGCACGGCCGCTGCCGTGGTCGGCCGGCAGCTCGCCCAATCGCTGCCCGAGTCGGCAAGTGCGGCCAACACGGTCGTGGCCTACGAGCCGGTGTGGGCGATCGGCAGCGGGCGAACGCCGAGCGGCTCCGACATCGCCGCGATGCACGGCCTCATCCGCCGCGCGCTTGCCGGCCGCAGGGCGGGCGGCGAGGAGATGCGCATTCTTTACGGCGGCTCGGTCAAGGCGCAAAACGCGCGCGAGATTCTGCGCGCGGCCGATGTGGACGGAGCCCTCGTCGGGGGCGCCAGCCTGGACGCCGCCGCGTTCTGGGCGATTGCGCAATCAATTCCCTAGCGCAAAGTGCGGGAAGGCACTACATAGCCACTCGGTCGCCGGGCCTTTGAATGGAAAATCCTCGCGAGTTGCGACAATGCAAGCAGTCCTCGTCGTCATCCATGTGATCTTGGCGGTAGCGCTTATCGCCGTCGTGCTGCTGCAACGGAGCGAAGGCGGCGCGCTGGGCATCGGCGGCGGCGGGGGCATGAGCGGCTTCATGACCGGGCGCGGTGCCTCCAACCTCTTGACCCGCGCGACCGCGGTTCTCGCCCTCTGCTTCATGTTGACGAGCCTCAGCCTCGCCTGGCTCGCGGGCCGCACGCCCGAGCGGCGCTCGCTTCTCGACCAACCGCCTACGCATGCCGCACCGAGCGAGCAGGCTCCGGCGGCTCCCGCGCCGGTTCCGGCCCCCGCCACCCCCGCCGCCCCCGCGGCACCCAAGACGCCGGCGCCGCCGATCGCGCAATAGCAGCATTGTCAAGCAAGATTTTTCGCGAGGCTGCCATGCCGCCACTTCTTTCGCGTTGGCTTGCCGCGCGCGGATGCTATAATGGTGGCCCATGCAGCGGTACATCTTCATTACCGGCGGCGTGGTCTCCTCTCTCGGCAAGGGCATAGCGTCGGCGGCGCTCGGAGCGCTCCTCCAGGCCCGCGGCTTCACCGTGCGCTTGCGCAAGCTCGATCCCTACATCAACGTCGATCCCGGGACGATGAGTCCGTATCAGCACGGCGAGGTCTACGTCACCGATGACGGGGCGGAGACCGACCTCGACCTCGGCCATTACGAGCGCTTCACCGGCGTCGCCTCGCGGCGCAGCGACAACATCACGACGGGGCGCATCTATTCGGACGTCATCGCGCGCGAGCGCCGCGGCGACTATCTCGGCGCCACGGTCCAGGTCATCCCCCACATCACGGACGCGATCAAGGACTTCATCCTGGCGGACGCCGGCGGCGTCGACTTCGTGCTGTGCGAGATCGGCGGCACGGTGGGCGACATCGAGGGGCTGCCCTTCCTCGAGGCGATCCGCCAGCTCGGCAACGAGCTCGGGCCCGAGCGAAGCATGTTCGTGCACTTGACCCTCGTGCCCTATATCGCGAGCTCGCACGAGCTCAAGACCAAGCCGACCCAGCACTCGGTCAAGGAGCTGCAGAGTGTGGGCATCAAGCCCGACGTCATCCTCTGCCGTAGCGAGCGGCCGATCCCCACGAGCGAGCGGCGCAAGATCGCCCTCTTCTGCAACGTGCGCGAGGAGAGCGTCATCCAGGCGCTCGATGTCCCCACCATCTAC
>DATEQI010000168.1:0-11320 GCA_035272805.1 Alphaproteobacteria bacterium
CCGCAATGGCGATGTTGGCGCCGTCCGCGGCCGCGCGCAGGGCGATCTCGAGCCCGATGCCCCGGCTGCCGCCGGTGACGAAAAGCGTCTTGCCCTTGAGGTCCGCCATCCTTTGCCCCTCCCTTTAGCCGATGCCCGCCGGCACGCGCTCGTCAGCGACCGCCGAAGCGGGGCTTGCGCTTCTCGACGAAGGCGCGCACGCCTTCCGCGAAATCCTCGCTCGCCGTGCAGTCGGCAAAGCACTCCGCCTCGGCCTGGAGCTGCGCCTCGAGCGTGCTCGAGAGCGCGCGGCCCAAGAGGCGCTTGGTGTTGCCGTAGGCATGGGTGGGGCCGGCGGCGAGGCGCTCGGCGAGCGCCTCGGTGGCACCCTCGAGCTCGGCCACGGGCACCACCTTGTTGACGATGCCGAGCGCCAATGCGGTGGCGGCATCGAAGCGCTCGGCCAGAAGCGCGATCTCCGCCGCCTTCTTCATGCCGACGATGCGCGGCAGATGAAAAGTGCCCGAGCCGTCCGGGCTCGTGCCGATGAGCGCATAGGCGAGCGTGAAGAAGGCATCCTCCGCGGCGATGGCGAGGTCGCACGCCATGACGAGGCTCATCCCGAAGCCGGCGGCGGCACCGCGGACGCTCGCGATCACCGGCTGCGACATGCGGCGGATGGTGAGTATGGTCGGATGCACCTTGTGCACGAAGAGTTCGAAGCGTCGGCGCCGCTCGGCGGGCGGAAGCTCCAGGCCGCGATGGAAGAACTTGAGGTCGCCGCCGGCCATGAAATGCTCGGCAGCACCTCGCACGACGACGGCGCGCACCGAGGCGTCGGCTTCGAGCGTCGTGAAGGCCTCCTCGAGCTCGCGCGTCATCGCCTCATCGAGCGCATTGAGTGCCGCGGGGCGGTTGAGGATGACGGTCGCGATCGCACCCTTGCGCGTCATCAGCACGGTATCTGGCATCGCACTCTCCTTGCTCAGGGCCGTTTGCGCAACCGGCGCACGAAGGCGGCGATCGCGGCGCCGATCTCGTGCGGCGAATCTTCCTGGATGAAGTGGTTGCCGCTCACCGCGACCTCCTCCTGGTTGGGCCAGCGCCGGCAATAGTCGCGCTGGGCGCCCACCAGGATCGAGCCGGGCTCGGCATTGACGAACAGCTTGGGCACTTGGCACTCCTCGAGCCATCTGCCGTAGGCACGCACGATATTCACCATGTCCTTGGGCTTGCCCTCGATCGGGATCTCGCGCGGCCAGGTGAGTGTCGGACGGCGGCTCTCGCCCGGCTCGAGATAGGGCGCGCGGTAAGCTTCCATCTCGGCCTCGTCGAGCTTGCGCAGCACGCTTGCCGGCAGGATGCGCTCCACGAAGACGTTCTTCTGCAGTACCAGGTCCTCGCCCGCGGGCGAGCGCATGGCTTGGAAAATGGCGCGCGCCTTCTCGGGCCATTCGGGCCAGGATAACGGCCGGACGAGGGTCTCCATGTAGACGATGCCGCGCACGCGCTTCGCGTACCGGCGCGCCCAATGGAAGCCAAGCGCGCCGCCCCAGTCGTGGCCGACGATGACGACGCGCTCGCCGGCCTTCACCGTCTCGAACCAGGCATCGAGATAGCGCGCATGATCGAGGAAGCGGTAGGAGCCGTTGGGGGCGCGGCTCGAGCGGCCCATGCCGACGAGGTCGGGGGCGAGCGCGCGCCCCAGCCCGGAGAGGTGCGGGATCACGTTGCGCCAGAGATAGGACGAGGTCGGATTGCCGTGGAGGAAGACGATGGCATCCCCCTTGCCTTCGTCGACGGACTCCATCTGGGCGTCCAGCACGTCGATGCGGCTGCGCACAAAGGGATCCACGGCCGAGATCGCGGGCTTCGACACGCGCTTGCTCCTAGTCGGCGATCTTGACGAGCGCCTTGCCGAAATTCTCGCCCTTGAGCAGCCCGATCAGCTTGCGCGGCGCCTGCTCGAGGCCGGGGGTGATGTCCTCCTTGTACTTGATCCTGCCGTCCTTGATCCATGCCGCGAGCTGCGCGAGGGCTTCGCCATAGCGCTCGGCATAATCCCAGACGAGGAAGCCTTCGACGCGCGCGCGCGTGCGGATCAGGTGCCACAGGAGCCGCGGTCCGAGCTCCGGCTTGTCGAGATTGTATTGCGAGATCTGGCCGCAGACCACGACGCGCGCGCGCAGGTTAAGGAGGGGAAAGACGGCGTCGCTGACGGCACCCCCCACATTGTCGAAATAGACGTCGATGCCGTCGGGTGCCGCGCGCTTGAGATCGGCGGCGATGTCCTTGCTCGCGCGATAGTCGACAGAGGCGTCATAGCCGAGCTCCTCGAGGCAATAGCGGCACTTGGCGCCCGAGCCGGCGGTGCCGACGGCCCTAGAGCCCATGATCTTGGCGATCTGGCCGACGATGCCGCCGACCGCACCCGAGGCGGCGGAGACCACGACCGTCTCGCCGCGTTTGGGCTTGCCGAGCTCGAGGAGGGCGAAATAGGCGGTGAGCCCGGGCATGCCGAGGACGCCGAGTGCCGTCGAGATGGGGGCAAGCCGGGGGTCGATCTTGCGCAGGCCCTTGCCGTTCGAGAGGGCATAGTCCTGCCAGCCGAGGATGCCCTCGACGATGTCGCCTTCGCGGAATGCCGCGTTGCGAGAGGCGACCACGCGCCCGACGACGCCACCCGTCATGACTTCGCCGAGTGCCACCGGCCGCGCGTAGGAGGCGCGCTCGCTCATGCGCCCGCGCATATAGGGGTCGAGGGAAAGATAGAGGGCGCGCACCAGCACCTCGCCCTCCTTGGGCACGGGGGCCGGCGTTTCCACCATCTTGAAGTCGCTCTCCGCCGGCGCGCCCGTGGGGCGGTTGAGCAAGAGAATTTGGCGGTTCACGACCGGCGGGCTGTTTGCGGGCATGGTGCGCCTCTTCTCTTTGCGTGTCGGGGCGCCGAGCTTAGCGCCTTCGCGTGACGGAGGGTAGCTCAGCTGCTTGGGCCGAGCGCCTTGAGGGCGGCGCGGCGGCAGGCCAAGAGCACCAGGTCCGACAGCTCCGCGCTCTCGACCATGCGGGCGAGGAGGAGCCCGCCGAGCGCCAGCGCGATCGTCGCGAGCGCGCGCTCGCGGCGGGGGACGCCGCCCGCCTCCGGCATGTGGGGCTCGAGGGCCTGAACGGTTTCGATGAGACCTGCCTCGAAGGTGCTGCGCGTGGCGGCGTCCTGGCGCGCCAGCTCGCTGGCGAGTGCCGCCATGACGCAGCCGCCTGCAGGGGAGTCCCGATGGGCGCGGCAAAGGTAGCGTCCGAGAATGAGGCGATAGGCGTCCTCGGCCGCAAGGCCCTCCAGCTCGGCGAGCCACATGGCCCGGCCTTCGGCGAGTGCGGCCGCCAGTGCCGTCGAGGCGAGGTCCGCCTTGTTGGCGAAATGGGCGTAAAAGCCGCCGTGGGTGAGCCCAGCGGCGGCCATGATCTCGGCGACCCCGGCGCCCTCGAGCCCGGCGGCCCTGAAGCGGCGGCCTGCCGCTCTAACGATGCGCTGCCGCGTCTCTGCCTTGCGTTGGGGGCTTTTGGGCATGGCCGCCTCTGTAAAATATGACAATAGTCATATCACGTACCATAATATATGACAATCATCATATTAGTGCCGATTGGCGCGGCTTTCGGCGTGTTTCGCGGGCCGCGCCAGGGCTAAAACCGGAGCCCCGCCCGATCATAGATACAAAAAAGGCGGGGCATCGCTTGCGCGAGCCCCGCCCGAGTCATCACAGAATGGGCGCCTCTGTGCGTGGGCATCATGCTCGCGCGGGGTGGGGGCGGCTATGACCGCCGTCACAGGGGTCGCGGGAAATTTCGCGCGCGCCCGGCTCGGGGCGGCTGAGCCTCACAGCGTCTCGACGTTGCCGCACACGCTCAAGGCCTGGCCCGAGATGTTGCGGCCCGCGGGCGAGGCGAGGAAAAGTGCCATGTTGGCCACGTCCTCAGGCGTGACCATGCGGCGGAGCGAGACCTTGGCGAGGCTCGCCTCGCGCTCGGCCTCGATGCTGATGCCGGCCAGTTCGGCCCGAGCGGCGATGACGCGCTCGATGCGCGGCCCCGCGACAATGCCGGGGAGGATGGCGTTGACGCGGATGCCGTAAGGCCCGAGCTCCTTGGCGAGGGACTGCGTCATGCCCACGATCGCCCATTTCGTCGCGGCATAGGGCAGGCGATGGGCGAAGCCGAGCCGGCCGGCGACCGAGGAGATGTTGATGATGGCGCCGTCCGTGCCCTGCTTGAGCATGGGAACGGCGCGTCGCGTGCAATAGAAGTGGCTGCTCAGATTGACCTCGAGCGTGCGGCGCCACTCCGCGGGCGCGATCTTCTCGACCTCCGCCGTCGGTCCCGCGATGCCGGCATTGTTGACGAGCACGTCGAGGCCGCCGAGCCTGGCGGCGAGATCGTCGAACATGCGGTCGACCACGGCCTCGTCGGCCACGTCGGCGTGCATGCCGAGCGCGCGCGGCTGGAGCGCCAGGTAGCGGAGAAGGCTCTCGCCCGCGATGTCGCAGACATAGACCCGGGCGCCATGGTCGATGAAGCGGTCCGCGATGACCCGACCGATGCCGTCCGCCGCCGCCGTCACGAGGACGCGCAGCCCCGGCTTCACTCCATTGATGATCGTCTCGCTCATGCGCTTCCCGTGCCTTTGAGACCCTTATCGCCGGCTGTTGCCCCTAGTGTCCAGTTTCCGAAATTCACCACAACAGAAAAATACTTGTCATTGCGAGGCGCCCGAAGGGCAACGAAGCAATCCAGCCCCGGCGTACGCCGGGGTTCGCACCACGCAAGCTGCCCCGGCGTACGCCGGGGTTCGCTGCGCTCGCAATGACGGTTATCTCCAGGTGAGACGAACTTCCGAATCATGCCGCCTAGAACTGCTCCTCGGCGAGCGCCAGCACGCTTTCGCCCGCGCGCGTAATCGGACTCAAGAAGGCGGGAGCGCGCGCGAGCACGCTCGCCGCATAGAAGCGCGCCGACACGAGCTTGGCTTCGAGGAAGGCCGCGTCGCCCTCCCCGCCCGCGAGCCGGGCTGCCGCCTCGAGCGCTCCCCGCGCCATCAGCCATCCGCCCGTGACCGTGCCGAAGAGGCGCAAATATTCGACGGCCCCCGCGGCGGCATGGCGCACGTCCCGCGCCATCGCCTCGACCATCCAGTCGGTCGCACCGGCAAGTGCTGCGAGCCCTTGACGCAAGGGAAGGCGTAGGCTCAGAAACGTCTCGCCCTTGGCCGCGCCAAGCGCGCCATCGAGCTCGCGCATCGTGGCGATGAAGCGGCGCGCGGTCTCGCCGCGGTCGCGGCCGAGCTTGCGGCCCATGAGGTCGTTCGCCTGGATGCCGTTGGTCCCCTCATAGATGGGCGTTATGCGCGCATCGCGGTAATGCTGTGCGGCACCGGTCTCCTCGATGTAGCCCATCCCCCCGTGCACCTGGATGCCGACCGAGGCGATCTCGACGCCGAGATCGGTCGACCACGCCTTGCACACGGGAATGAGGAGGTCGACGAGGCGCTCGTGGGCCTGGCGCGCGGCCGCATCCGGGTGCCGCTTGGCGAGGTCGAGGAGGGCGGCTGCATAATAGACAAGCGCCCGCATGGCCTCGCCCTGCGCGCGCATCGAGAGCAGCATGCGGCGGACATCGGGGTGATGGATGATGGTGACGGGCTTCTCGTCGCTGCTCGCGATATCGCGGCTCTGCACGCGGCTCTTGGCATAGTCGCGCGCTTGCTGGTAGGCCCGCTCGGCGATCGCGACCCCCTCGAGGCCGACGCCGAGCCGCGCGTTGTTCATCATGGTGAACATGTAGGCGAGGCCGCGGTTCTCCTCGCCGACGAGGTAGCCGACGGCGCCCCGCTCGTCGCCGAAGGCCATCACCGCGGTCGGACTCGCCTTGATGCCGAGCTTGTGCTCGAGCGAGACGCAGCGCAGATCGTTGCGCGCGCCGAGGGACCCGTCCGGCTTCACCAGCATCTTGGGCACGACGAAGAGGGAGATGCCGCGCGTGCCGGCAGGCGCCTCAGGTGTGCGCGCCAGCACGAGGTGGATGATGTTGTCGGTGAGATCGTGATCGCCGTAGGTGATGAAGATCTTCTGCCCGGTGATGCGATAATGCTGCCCGTCGCGCACCGCGCGCGTCTTGATCAGGCTCAAATCCGAGCCCGCCTGCGGCTCGGTCAGGTTCATCGTCCCGCACCACTCGCCCGAGATCATTTTCGGCAGATAGGTCGCCTTCTGATCGGGCGAGCCATGGGCGTTGATCGCCTCGACCGCGCCGAAGTTGAGGAGCGGGCAAAGTGCGAAGGACATGTTCGCGGCGTTCCACATCTCGCTGAGTGCGATATGGATGAGCGTCGGCAGGCCTTGGCCGCCGTGCTCGGGCGCGAAGGGGACGCTGTTCCAGCCGCCCTCGACGAAGCGGCGATAGGCCTCCTTGAAGCCCTTCGGCGTATAGACGATGCCGTTCTCGAGGCGGGAACCCTCCTTGTCGCCCGGCTGGTTGAGCGGGGCCAGCACCTCCGCGGCGAGCTTGCCGGCCTCGTCCAAGACCGCGTCGACGAGGTCGGGCGTCAGCTCTCCCGTGCCGGGCAGGCCGGCGACTTCCGCGAGCCCCGCGAGATCGAGTGCGAAGCGCATCTCCTTGAGCGGCGGGCTGTACATGTCTCCTCCGGTCTAGATCATCTTCCCCGGGTTCATGATGCCGCGGGGGTCGAGGACGCTCTTGAGCTTGCGCATGAGCTCGAGCTCGAGTGCGGGCGCGTAGCGCTCGAGCTCGCCGCGCTTGAGCCGGCCGATCCCGTGCTCGGCGCTGATGCTGCCGCCCATGCGCGCCACGATGTCGTGGACGATGCGGTTAAACTCTTCCCAGCGCGCCTCGAACGTCTTGGCGTCCGCACCCGCCGGCCGGCACAAATTGAAGTGCACGTTGCCGTCGCCCACGTGGCCGAAGGCGAGCACGCGGATCCCGGGCTCGTGGCTCTCGCAGGCGGCACTCGCCTCGGCGATGAAGTCCGCGACCCGCGAGACCGGTACCGAGACGTCGTGCTTGATGCCGCCGCCGTCCGCCTTCTGCGCCTCGGGAATGCCTTCGCGGATGCGCCAGAGCGCCTGCGCCTGTGCCGAGTTGGCGGCGATGGTGGCGTCGAGCACGAGGCCTCTCTCGAGCGCCTCCGCGAGCGAGGTCTCGATGCGCTGCCTGAGGCTCGCCTTCGCGTCGCTCGAGCTGAACTCGAGGAGAACGTAATGCGCATAGGGCTTTTCGAGCGGATCGACGACGCGCGCGAGATGCGCCAGATCGAGCTCTATCGCGAGGCGCGGCATCAGCTCGAAGGCGGAAAGCTGATCGCCCGAGCTCTCTCGCGCGTGCGCCAGAAGCTCGATCGCCGCCTGCGGAGAGGGTAGCGACACGAACGCAGTCACCACCTCGCGCGGACGCGGGAAGAGCTTGAGCACCGCCGCGGTGATGATGCCGAGCGTGCCCTCGGCGCCGATGAAGAGCTGCTTCAGGTCGTAGCCCGTGTTGTCCTTGCGCAGCGCCGTCAAGCCGTCCCACAGGCGCCCGTCGGGGAGCACCACCTCGAGCCCGAGCGCCAGCTCGCGCGCATTGCCATAACGCAGGACCGCGACACCGCCCGCATTGGTCGAGAGATTGCCGCCGATCGTGCAGCTGCCCTCGGCGGCGAGGCTCAAGGGGAAGAGGCGGTCGACCGCTTCCGCCGCCTTCTGGAGATCGGCAAGGATGCAGCCTGCCTCGGCCGTCATGGTGTAGTCGAGCGGGTCGACGTCGCGGATGCGGTTCAAGCGGGCGAGCGAGAGCAGGAGCTCGCCGCCGTGCTCGTGCGGTACGGCGCCGCCGACCATTCCCGTGTTGCCGCCCTGGGGCACGAGGGGGATGCGGTGGCGGTGGCAGATACGCACCACGCGCGCCACCTCCTCGCTCGAGGCGGGACGGAGCACGAGGGGCGAGCGGCCGCGGTAAAGCCGCCGCTCGTCGACGAGGTAGCGCTCCATCTCGCGCGCGTCGTCGGTCCAGCCCCGGGGGCCGAGGAGGGCCTTGATCTCTTGCAGCGCATCGGGCGGAACGAGCTTGGCAACCGCGGTCAAGACGGCACTCCCACGCCTTTCTCGAATGGGCTTAGCCTAGCGCTCTCGCTGCCGCAAGGGAACGGCGCTCGGGTAGTGAATGAGTTTGAATTTCCGCAAGCCGAGGTGAGGCTCGCTTGTCCTCTCCTCCTTCAGGATGAAGGGGGAGAGGGGGCGACTACAATCTTTCCCTCGCCCGCTTGCGGGGTCGAGCCGCAAAGCGGATCGACGAAGGGGCCTATCGCGACCCCCGGGCACTTCGTCCCGGGGGGATGGGAAGAGTGAGGGATCCCGCCCAAACCGGCCGCCTGCCACCTGCCGGTTTCCTCCGCTCGCTCATCAAGGCCGAGCAGGAGCGCGGCCCCGATGTCCTTCGTCTCGCCAACGCCCTTTCCGCCCTGTATCCTATGGGTTGCGAGGAGAAGCGGCTCCTCGACGCCATGTCGTTGTTAGTGCCCCACTTGTTGTCGGCCGGAAAACGGCTGGAGGTTGCCGTGTTCGATCGCATCACCTTCGACCCTGAAATGATGGGCGGTCGCGCCTGCATTCGCGGAATGCGTATCCCGGTCAGTGTGATCGTGGCCCAGGTTGCCCACGGGGTGACTGTAGAGGCGATTCTCGACGATTACCCGGAGCTGGAGAAAGAGGACGTTCAACAGGCGCTCGCTTACGCTGCCTGGCTCGCGCGCGAGCAGGTGGTCCCGACCTAGACGCTCGTGCGGTTCCTCGTCGACATGGGGTTGTCCGCTGCCGTTGCCCGGTGGCTTCGCGAGCAAGGGTATGACGCCGTGCATTTGAGCGAATAGGGGCTCGTCAAGATGCCCGACCGGGAGGTGTTCGCGAAGGCGGAGCGGGAAGGCCGGGTGCTCGTCACCTGCGATTTGGACTTCGGGGAAATCGTTGCCGCCTCGGGAGCGTATACCGTTAGCGTTATCGTCGTCCGCCTTTTCAACCCTCATGCGGAGCGCGTGATCGAGCGGCTGCGCACCGTCTTGCGGGCCCTCGCCCAGGAGCTGGAGCGCGGCGCCGTGGTCACGATCGAGGAAGCTAGGCTGCGGGTGCGTGCGCTCCCGATCGGATCCTGACAGAGCAGGCCATAGACTCCTGGTATGCTTCGCGTCGCAGGAACCATTGCGCCCGAGCAATCGAACCGGCTTGGGACGCGCCTCGTGCCTAAGCTTCGGACCAACGCTGGTAACGGCACCTTGAAGCTCGAGATAGATTTCTCAGTGACGCTCAGCCCTTGCTCACCTGCTGCACGGGCGCGTGCTCGCGCGGCTTCACCAAGGCCGAGTTCAAGGACTGGATCGACGCCCGCGCTAAGGCCAGCCGGCTGCCGCCCGCGGGCATTCCGCGCGCGCTCCGCCCCCTCACCCCGACCCTTGATCCGCTTGGCGGCTCAAGCCTGCTGAAGGAGGAGAGGGAGGTCGCCCTGTTTCAGGTCGGAAGAATTCAAATTGAGACACCGGGTGCCTAAGCGCGCTCCGCAATCGCGGCTAGCGCCGGGGACGCGGCGCTGCGGCGCGGCGCAGGCGGTCGTTGATGGCGCGGCCAAGCCCGCGCTCGGGTACCGGCATGACCGCGATCCCCGCGGGCGAGGCGTCATCGAGGGCGCGGAGCATGGCGAAGAGATTGGCCGCCGCCTCGACGAGGTCGGCTTGGGGCGAAAGGTTGAGCGTCGCAACGAAGCCGCCTGGCGGATTGGCGCCGAAGGCCAGGAGCGCCTCGCCCTCCTTGGGCCCCTCTCTCACCTCGAGGCGGAGGGTCGCGCGCGGCGCATAGTGGCTCGCGAGCTGGCCGGGCGAGCGGGGTGCTGCGGGTACGTCGCCCGCGACCGCGAGCGGCCCGATCACGGCCTCGAGCGCCTCGAGCGTGACCCCGCCCGGACGCAAGAGCCGCGCGTCACGGCTCGCGAGATCGACGACCGTCGATTCGATGCCGACGGGGCAGCGCCCGCCGTCGAGGATAAGCGCCACCCGCTCGCCGAGCGATTCCGCGACGTGCGCGGCCGTGGTCGGACTCACGGCACCGGAGCGGTTGGCACTGGGTGCCGCGAGGGGGCCGTCGAAGGCCTCGAGGAGTGCCTGTGCGACGGGATGCGCCGGCACGCGCACGGCCAGCGTATCGAGGCCGGCGCTGCAGAGAAGCGAGATCGCAGCGCCCGCGCGCCGCGGCAGCACGAGAGTGAGGGGCCCGGGCCAGAAATGCCGTGCGAGCTCGTGCGCGCGCGCATCGAATTTAACCGCACGCGCGGCCGCCTCCGCGGCGTGCCAATGCACGATGAGCGGATTGAAGCGCGGCCGGGCCTTTGCCGCGAAGATCGCGGCCACGGCGCGGTCGTTGCGCGCGTCCGCACCTAGGCCGTAAACGGTCTCGGTGGGGAAGGCGACGAGCAGCCCCTCCTGCAAGAGACGCGCGGCGGCCGCGACGGCGTCTTCTGTGGGCGCGCGAATCGGGGGCTGAGCCATGGCGGAACGGGGCCTCGGGTGCTCGCGGAAAAGCTTCGCGCGGAAGCTAGTCTTGCGGGATGTGGCCGTCAACGCAGGCGCCGCTCTGCCGCTCGGCGCCGAGGGCTCGGCAGCAGAGGCGTGCCCGTCCGATGCGCGTATCGCATGGAATCGCGTTCCTAAAATGAGTTTGAAATATATAGGCCGGCGCCCTAGCGTAGCCCCTCGCCTTGGCCGGCCGAGGGCGCCAGCTGGGAATCGTTCAAACCGCAGGCCGTGACGGCGTTCATCGCGAGCAGTTTCAGGGAGTTTGCCCATGCCGGGACAATCGGGCGGCACACGCGAAATCAAGATGTATTCCGACTACAAGAGTCCTTATGCGTACCTCGCCTTCGATCCCGCCTTCGAGCTCGAGCAGCGCTATGACGTTCGCGTGCGCTGGATTCCCTTCCAATTGCGCCTCAAGGGCAAGGGCCAAAGGAGCGTCTATTCCGAGTACAAGGTCAAATACTCCTATCTCGATGCGCGCCGTTGGGCGAAGCCGCGCGGCCTCTGGATCCGCGGTCCGCTCAAGATCTATGACACCACCCCGGCACTCGTCGGCGGGCTCTTCGCTGAGATGCACGGCAGGCTCATCGACTACAGCCGCAAGGTCTACGAGCTCTTCTTCCGCCGCGAGCTCGAGGTCGACCAGCCGGAGGCCGTCGCCGGCGTGATCGCGAAGCTCGGTCTCTCCGAGCGTGACTACCTCGATTATCTCGCGGGCGAAGGCATGCAAGCCTACGA
>DATEQI010000169.1:0-3583 GCA_035272805.1 Alphaproteobacteria bacterium
AGGAGATCGCGGCCGTCAAGATCGACATGGTGGGGCTGCCGCAGGACGCCGGGGCCAAGTTTCCCTCCCAGCTCTCGGGCGGCATGCGCAAGCGCGCGGGCTTGGCACGCGCCTTGGCCCTCGATCCCGAGATACTCTTCCTCGACGAGCCGACCTCCGGCCTCGACCCCATCGCCGCGGCAGGCTTCGACGAGCTCGTGCGCGCGCTCCAGCAAAGCCTCAACCTCACGGTCTTCCTGGTCACCCACGATCTGGACAGCCTTGTGGCGATCTGCGACCGTATAGCCGTGCTCGTCGACAAGAAGGTGCTCGTGGGCAGCCTCGATGAGCTGCTCGAGAATACCCATCCCTGGGTGCAAAGCTATTTCCACGGCCCGCGGGGCCGGGCGGCACTTCACGAATAAGGGACTTGGATGGAAACCAGAGCCAGCTATCTGATCGTCGGAAGCTTCGTGCTTGCGCTCATCGGCGGGATATTCCTCTTCGCGATCTGGCTTACCGCGGTTCCCAGCCCCCACAAGACCGCGATCTACCATATCGACTTCCGCGACTCGGTGACCGGGCTGCAGGACGCGGCCCGCGTGCTTTACCGCGGCATCCCGGTGGGCTCGGTCACGCACATCGGGATCGATCCCGAGGACGTCGAGGAGATCCAAGTGACCATCGAGATCGATGCCGATACCCCGGTCAAGGAGGACACGGTTGCCTCGCTCGGGTTCCAGGGACTGACCTTCGTCGCCTACGTGCAGCTCGAGGGCGGCACCCAGGGAGCGCCCCCGCTGCAGCCCAAGTCCGGCAGGAAGATCGCCACCATCAAGTCGCGCCCCTCGCCGCTCCAGCGCGTATTCAACTCGGCACCCGAGCTCCTCGATCGGATCAATCAGCTGGTGGAGCGCGCGAGCAAGCTCTTGAGCGACGAGAACATCAAGGTCTTCGACGATTCCCTCGTCAACCTCGACACGATGACGGCGGCTTTCGCAAGCAAAAGCAAGGAGATCGCGAGCCTCATCGACGACAGTGCCGCGGCGGTGCATTCGCTCGACGCGCTCGCCAAGAACCTCAATAGCGAGAGCTCGCAGCTCACCGGCGAGCTCAAGCCGACGATCGTCGAGCTGCGCAAGGCCGGCCAGTCGATCGGCACGCTCGCCAACGATCTGGACGGGGTGGTGAGCGAGAATCGCGGACCGCTCAAGGATTTCAGCGCGCAGGGTCTCTATGAGCTCACCCAATTCCTGGCCCAGGCACGCATAGCGGCCGAGGCCCTAACGCGGCTCGCCCACAAGCTCGAGGAGAACCCCTCGCAGCTCCTCTTGGGCGGCCAGCAGCAAAACGGGGTGAAAGCGCGATGAAGAGTGCACTATTGCCTAGCCCCGCCGGCAAATGGGCGTGCCTCGCCGCGGCCCTCCTCCTCGGCGGCTGCACGCTCCTCGAAGGCGGCGGCCCGCCGCCGCGCCTCTTCACCCCCCATCCCAAGACCACCTTCGACAGCGACCTGCCCAAGGCCGAGTGGCAGCTCGTGATCGATCCCCCGTCGGCACCGGCGAGCCTCGATACCGTGCGCATCGCCGTGCAGAAGAGCCCGCTCGAGCTCAATTACTACGAGCGCGCCGCTTGGGCCGACCGCGTGCCCGCGATGGTGCAGGCGCTCCTCGTCGCCTCCTTCGAGAACAGCGGCAAGATCGTCGGCGTCGGCCCCGAATCGGCCAGCTTCCGTGCCGATTTCGAGCTCAAGAGCGAAATCCGCGATTTCGAGGTGGTGCCCGACACGGGCCATCCCTCGGCCCGCGTGCGCCTCGTCTCCAAGCTCATCAAGATGCCCGAGCGCGTGATCGTCTCGGACAACTCGTGCGATTACAAGGAGGATGCGGCGAGCGACTCGCTCGAGGCGATCGTCGAGGCTTACAACAGCGCGCTCGGCCGCTGCATGCGCCGCATCGTCGAATGGACGCTGAGGACCGGGAGCAAGGAAAGGCCGGCAAAGTGAGCCGCCCGCATTCGTAGCGGCCGAGGGCCCCGCTCATGACGATCGACCTCGCCCGCGCCCGGCGCGAGACGCCCGGAACGGCCGAAGTGATCCACCTCAACAATGCGGGTGCAGCACTCATGCCGCGCCCGGTGATCAAGGCCCTCGTCGACCATATCGAGCTCGAGAGCCGCATCGGCGGCTACGAGGCCGCCGAGCGGGAGAGTGCCAGGATCGAGCACGCCTATGACGCGCTCGCCCGCCTCCTCAACTGCAGGCGCGACGAGATCGCGGTCGTGGAGAACGCGACGCGGGCCTGGGACATGGGGTTCTATGCCCTCTCCTTCCGTCCGGGCGATCGCATCCTGACCGCGGTCGCCGAATATGCGAGCAACGTGATCTCCTTCCTGCAGGTGGCGCAGCGCACCGGTGCCACGCTCGAGGTCGTGCCGAACGACGAGGCGGGACAGCTCTCCCTCGCCGCCCTCGAGCGCCTGATGGACGAGCGCGTCAGGCTCATCGCGGTCACCCATGTGCCGACCAACGGCGGCCTGGTCAACCCGGCGGCGGCCATCGGAGGGGTGGCCAAGGCATGGGGCGTGCCGTTCCTCCTCGATGCCTGTCAATCGGCGGGCCAGATGCCGCTCGATGTCGAGGCGATCGGCTGCGACATGCTCTCGGCCACGGGGCGCAAGTTTCTGCGCGGGCCGCGCGGCATCGGCTTTCTTTACGTGCGCAAGAGCCTCCTCGAGCGGCTCGAGCCGCCCTTCCTCGACCTCCATGCCGCGCGCTGGACCGACGCACGGCACTACGAGCTGCGGCCGGACGCGCGGCGTTTCGAGAATTGGGAGACGAACGTCGCGGCGAAGCTGGCGCTCGCCGCCGCCGTCGACTATGCGCTCGAGTGGGGCCTGGATGCGATTTACGCGCGCGTGCGCACGCTCGCCGATTTCCTGCGCGAGGAGCTCGCGCGCATCCCGGGCGTCGTGGTGCGCGATCTCGGTGCCGAGCGCTGCGGCATCGTGACCTTCACCGTCGAGGGAAAGAGCGCGGACGAGATCAAGAAACGATTGGCGCTACAGGCGATCAACGTCGCCGCCTCGACGGCATCGAGCACGCGCTTCGACATGGAGGCGCGCGGGCTCGACGCTCTCGTGCGCGCGTCCGTGCATTACTACAACAGCGAGGCCGAGCTCGAGCGCTTCCTCGCGGCGATCACCGCGCTCGCTCGAGCGGGGACACGCCGGAGCGGCTAGAGCAAGTTCCGATTGCATAGACGCGGTGCGTGCTTCGAGACGCGGTGCTTCGCACCGCTCCTCAGCATGAGGTAGGTTCTTGATTGCACAAAAAACCTCCTCAGCCTGAGGAGCGCCCGGAGGGCGCGTCTCGAAGGCCGCACCGATTCCATCCAGCCGGAACTTGCTCTAGCGCCCCATCATCGGCGCCCGCTCCGCGCGGGGAATCGCGATCGGCGGCGCTCTGCGTCAGACCTTGTGGGTCTCGAGCGTCGCGGGGTGGAAGAGCTCCTCGACCTCGACAAGGCGCTGCGACAGTCCTTGGGCGCGATGATGCCGCAAAAAGGTCTCCAGCACGTTGCGATTGGCGGCAACGCCGTAGGAC
>DATEQI010000170.1:0-8546 GCA_035272805.1 Alphaproteobacteria bacterium
GGGGGGCCACCTACTTCTACAGCGGCTTCGCGGTCGACCTCTTCTTCGGCGACCGCTGGGTGGTGACGCCGAGCGAGGCGATCGGCGCCTACAATCACGGCAATGACGCGCATCTCGGTGCCGTCCCCGAGTTCCGCTCCTCGGTCGCGGTCGCCTATCGCTTCGACGACCGCTCGCGCTTGGGCGTCATGTTCCACCACATCTCGAACGCCGGCATCGGGGTCCATAATCCGGGCTCCGAGACCGCGCTCATGACCTACTCCTACCCCTTCGACAAGATCCGCGCGCTGTTCGGGAATTAGCGCGCGCTCCCGAAGGCCCGCGCGTCACCCCCACCCTACCCTCCCCCTTCAAGGGGGAGGGGGAAGCGGAGTGCGTTTATGTCTTCCCTCCCCCCTTGAGGGGGAGGGTAGGGAGGGGGGCGGCTCAGTCGGCGAGCAGCGAGCGATTGCTCTCGAGGAAGTCGGCGAAAGCTTCGGCGAAGCCGTCGAATTCGCGCTCGCCGTGCACGATCGAGAGGCTGATGAAGCCGCGCCGCGCAATGTAATAGCCGCGCGCCAGCATCTCGAGGTGGAAGAGCGCGCGCAAGGCCTGAGGTGTCTCCTCGGCATCCTCGGGCCGCTCGATCGGACGGCGCTGGAAATGCACGGCCATGATCGAGCCGACCCCCGTCACCTGCACCGGCAGTCCCGCCTCGCGGCCGCTTGCGTTGAGCCGCTCGCGCAAGGCATCGCCGGCTCGATTGAGCCGCTCGGCTGCGGCCGGCGTGTAGAGCCGCGAGAGTCCGGCGACACCGGCCGACATGGTCAGCACGTTGTTGTTGAAGGTCCCGGCATGGCCGACGTAGCCCGGCTTGTGCGGGTCGTAGATCGACATGAGATCGGCGCGCCCGCCGAAGGCGCCGAAGGTGAGGCCGCCGCCGATATATTTGCCGAAGGAGGTGAGGTCGGGGGTGATGCCGAGCTTCTTCTGGAGCCCGCCCGAGGAAAGGCGCGAGGTCATCACCTCGTCGAAGATGAGCACGATGCCGTGCCGGGTGGCGGCCTCGCGCAAGGTACCGAGAAACGCGGGCGTGCCCGCGATGCCGCCCCCACCACCCATCATCGGCTCGACGATGATCGCGGCGAGCTCCTTCGCGTGCCGCTCGATGAGCGCGAGCGTGGTCTCGGCGTCGTTGTAACGGCCGTAGATCACCGGGAAGGGCGCGTTGACGGGCGAGCCGCCGTGCGCGAAGGCGAGCACGCCGCCGTGATAGGCGCCGTCGAAGACGAGGATGTGGCTGCGCCCGGTGACCGTGCGCGCGGTCGCGAGCGCCATCAGGTTGCCCTCGGTGCCGGAATTGGTGAAGCGCACGCGCTCGCAGGAGGGAAAGCGCTCGCAAATCAGGGCCGCGAGCTTCGCCTCGTAGGGATTGGGGCCGCCGAGCGTGATGCCGCCGTCGAGTGCGCGCTTGATCGCCTCGATGATCACCGGATGGGAATGGCCGTAGAGCCCGGCGGTGAACTCGCCGAGGAAGTCGACGTAGGTGTGGCCGTCGAGGTCCACGACCCGGCAGCCCTCGCCTTTGACGAGCGTCAACGGGAAGGGCGTGTAGAAGAGGACCGTGCGCGTGTTGCCGCCGGGCATGACGGCCTCGGCCTCGGCCTGGCGCGCGGCACTCAGGGGATTGGCCGCGCTGAAGCGCTCCTCGGCCTCCTTGAGGGCCGCCTCGAGGCTCAGGTTGACGCGGGCCCTCTCGAGTCCGGCTTCGCTCAATGCTCCATCTCGCCGAGATAGGTCTTCTTCAGCATCTCGTTCTCGAGCAGGCTCTTGGCGGTGCCGGAGAGCACCACCTCGCCGGTCTGCAGCACGAAGCCGCGGTGCGCGATCGAGAGCGCCATGCTGGCGTTCTGCTCGACGACGAAGATCGTGGTGCCCTGCTTGTTGATCGATTGGATGATCTCGAACACCTGCTCGACGAAGGCGGGCGAGAGACCCATCGAGGGCTCGTCCATGCAGAGAAGGCGCGGGCGGGCCATGAGCGCGCGGCCTATCGCGACCATCTGCTGCTCGCCGCCCGAGAGCGTGCCGGCCTGCTGCTTGAGGCGCTCCTTGACGCGCGGGAAGAGCTGGTAGACGCGCTCGAGATCCTCCGCGATCCCATTGCTGTCGTTGCGCGTGAAGGCGCCCATCTCGAGGTTCTCGAGCACGCTCATGCGCGGGAACAGGCGGCGCGCCTCGGGCACGGGTGCAATGCCCCTCCTCACGCGCTCGGCAGTCGGCATATTGTTGATCGGCTCGCCCTCATAGACGACGGTGCCCGCCCGCGGCTTCACGAGGCCGAGCACCGTTTTCATCGTGGTCGATTTGCCGGACGCGTTGCCGCCGAGGAGGCAGACGATCTCGCCCTGCTTGATGTCGTAATTGACGCGCTTGAGGACGTGCAACTCGCCGTAGTAGGTGTCGACGTCGTGGAACTCAAGCATGCGCCACCTTGCGGCCGAGATAGGCCTCGAGCACCTCGGGTTTCGCATGGACTTGCTCGGCCGTGCCCTCGGCGATCTTCTCGCCGTGGTCGAGCACGAGGATCTTGTCGGCGAGCTCGTTCACCACGTTGAGCTTGTGCTCGATGAGGAAGACCGTGAGCCCCATCCCGCGCAGGCTCTTGATCTGGTGGGCCAGCTCGATCGTCTCCGCCGGGTTCATTCCGGCCGTCGGCTCGTCGAGCAGCAGGATCTTGGGCCGGGAGGCGAGTGCCCTTGCGATCTCGAGGCGGCGGCGGTTGGCGTAGGAGAGCTCCTTCGCCACCTGATTGAGGCGCGGCATGAGGCGGTTGCCGAAGATGCTCAGGATCTCGAGCGCGTGCTCGCGCGTCTCGCGCTCCTCCGCGAGCATGGCGTGCGTATGCAGCACGGCGCCGACCGCCCCCGTCTTGGTGTGCGAATGCTGGCCGACGAGGATGTTCTCCAACACCGTCATGTTGCTGAAGAGGCGCAGGTTCTGGAACGTGCGCGCGATCCCGCGCTCGACGATGAGGTGCGACGGCAGCCCGGTGATGTCCTCGCCGAGAAGCGAGATGCGCCCGCGGTCGGGCGCGTTCATGCCGGTGATGAGGTTGAAGAGCGTCGTCTTGCCGGAGCCGTTCGGGCCGATCAAGGCGACGATGCTGCCGGGCTCGACGCGGAGGTCGACGTCCTTGACCGCAGTGATGCCGCCGAAGGTCTTGAGCAGCTTCTCGACCTCGAGCATCGCCGTTCCGGGCTTGAGCTCGCCCGGGGCGACCACGCGCAGATCGACGTCGATGGTCCCGCGCGAGGGCAGTGCCGTCTGCTGCTCGAGCGTCAGCGCCTTGGTCGCGCGCGTCGCCGGGATGAGCCCCTGGCGCCGGTAGAGCATCATGAGGACGAGGATGATGCCGAAGATAAGCTCGATCGACTGCGTTAGGTCGATTTGCTGCATCCAGTCGTTGCCGACCGCGCGGCCGAGCACGTGGAGCCACCCCGACAGGTCTTGGAGAAACCAGGATTGCAGGAGCTGCAGGATGACGGCCGCCAGCACCACGCCGTAGACGCTGCCCATGCCGCCCAGCACGATCATGACCAGGATCATGACCGAGACGGGAAACATGAACATGTCGGGCGTCGCGGTCTGCAGCTTGGCGACGTAGAAGGTGCCGGTGGCGCCTGCGAAGCCGGCACCGATGGCAAAGGCGAGCAGCTTGAGCTTGACCCGGTTGACGCCCATCGCCCCGGCCGCGATCTCGTCCTCGCGGATCGCCATCCAGGCGCGCCCGACC
This sequence comes from Alphaproteobacteria bacterium, assembly GCA_035272805.1. Lineage (GTDB taxonomy): Bacteria > Pseudomonadota > Alphaproteobacteria > JACZXZ01 > JACZXZ01 > DASPPM01. The sequence goes on from DATEQI010000170.1 coordinate 3,776, forward strand.
CGCGACTCCTTGAGCCTCGAGCTGACGAAGATGAGGAAGGCGATGAGCGCTACGCCGAGATAATAATAAGGGCTCGAGGTGACGCCGAAGGAGTAGCCGAAAAGGGACGGCGCCTGCACGCCGTTCAATCCCATGGCCCCGTTGGTGAGCGTGGGCCAGTTGCGCACCACGATCGGCACGATCTCGCCGAAGCCGAGCGTCACGATCGCGAGATAGTCGCCCCTGAGGCGCAGCGTGGGCGCTCCGAAGAGCACGCCGAAGAAGGCCGCGACGAGGGCGGCGAGCGGCATCGCGATCCAGAACGAGAGGGTGAAGTGGACGACGTTCTCGCCCATCGCCTGGTAGTGCGCGACGACGCCGAGCCATTGGAACGGCTCCCAGAAGCTCGACCACTCCGGATGCAGCTGCCAGGAGGAGGTGACGCCGTAGAAATAGGCGCCGATCGCGAAGAAGGCGGCATAGCCGAGGTCCAGGAGGCCGGCGAGGCCGACCACGATGTTGAGGCCAAGTGCCAGCACGGCGAAGGCGGTGGCGTTCGCCGCGGCGTCGATGTCGCCCTCGTTGCGGTCGATGAGCGGAAAGACGAGGGCTCCGATCACCACCAGCGTGAGGATGAGCCACCTTTGCTGATCGCTCGAGAGCCGCCGGAAGGGAGCGGCTAGCGCCTCGCCGATGCTCCACGTGCGCGTGCCGGGAGAAACCATGGCCCGGCCTCAGGATCTCGCCGCGGTGGCGCGGCCGAACAGGCCGGTCGGCCGGAACACGAGGACGAGGACGAGGACCGAGAAGATGATCACGTCGGTCCAGCGCACCTCGAGGAGCTGCCCGCCAAGCGATTCGATGAGCCCGATGATGATGCCGCCGAGCATGGCCCCCGGGATGTTCCCGATGCCGCCGAGGACGGCCGCAGTGAAGGCGCGCAGGCCGGCGGTATAGCCGATCGCGAAATTCGTGTAATTGTAGTAGAGCCCGAAGATGAGCCCCGCGGCCCCGGCCAGGGCCGAGCCGAGGAAGAAGGTGATCATCACCACCCTGTCGACCTCGACCCCCATCATGCGCGCGGCCTCCTGGTCCTGCGCGGTCGCCTGCATGGCCTTCCCCATCTTGGTGCGCCGCACGAAGTAGTTGAGGCAGGCCATGAGAAGGAAGGCGACGACCCAGACCAGCACCTCGCGCAGCTGCAGCACCACGCCCGCTTCGCCCCAGCGCACCGTCGGCATGGGATTGGGGAAGTTGAACGCGTCGGCACCGATGGTGAGGAGGACGATGTTGAAGAGGATATAGGAGACGCCGATCGTGGTGATCATCGCCGCGGTGCCCGGCACGCCGCGCAGGGGCCTGAGTGCGGTGCGCTCGATGAGCACGCCGAGCGCGCCCGAGAGCAGCATGGTGCCGACAAGCGCCACCACCAGGACGCCCACGAGGGAAAAGCCGGTGAGGATGACGTTCTGGCCGTTGAGTCCCAGCGCCTGCAGGATATACATCGCGATGAAGGAGCCCACCATGAAGACGTTGAAGTGGGCGAAGTTGATCAGCTCGATGATTCCGTAAACCATGGTGAACCCGAGTGCCAAAAGCGAGTATATGGCACCCAGGCTCACCCCGTTGATAACCTGCTGGATCAGTACGTCCTGGAATGTCATCGGACGGTATCTGCCCTCTGATTCCAAGCGAGACGCGGCTGAGCCATCAGCTGGCGGGCGACTGCGGCGCCACGCCGATGTACTTGTACTGGTGGATTATGTCGTCGTCCTTAAACTTCGGGTCGTGCTTGATCTGGAAGACGCTGACCACCCGGCTGTTGATGTCGCCGTTCTCGTCGAACGACACGTCGCCCTGGAGCGTCTTGACCTTCGCAGTCTGGATCGCGTCGCGGACGTTGGAGTGATTGACCTCCTTGCCGCTTGCCGCCACGCGCTTGATGGCGTCGATGATGACGAGCGCGGCGTCATAGGCGGTGATCGCATAGTCGTCGGGCTGCACCTTATACCTCTCGGTGTAGCGCTTGACCCACTCTTGCGCCGCCGGGTCCTCGGTGACGTGCGGCGAGGCATTGGTCGCGTAGAGTCCCTCGGCCGCCGGGAAGCCGACCGCCGACAGATATTCGGGACCGAAGAGGCCGTCCCCGCCCGCCCGGATGACCTTGGGCATCACGTCATAGCTCTGCTTCACGAACTTGACGCCGGCCCCCGCCACGCCGCCGTAATAGACCGCGTCGGGATTGAGCGCCTTGATCTTGGTGAGCGACGTCGTGTAGTCGGCTTCCTTCGGGTTGAGCTGGTCGTGGCCCAGCACCTTGACCCCGATCTTCTTCGCCTGACCCTCATACGCGTTCGCGATGCCCACGCCGTAGGCACCCGAATCGTCGAGGATGTAGACCGACTTCATCTTCAGCGCGTCGCGCATGAAGTTGGCCATGTTGGGCCCTTGGAAGGCGTCCGTCGTCACCGTACGGAAATAGATCGCCTTGCCCGCCGGCCGGTACTGCCCGGCGAACTTGGGATCGGTGATGTCGGGGTTGGTCGAGGACGGCGTGACGATGGCGAGATCGCCGGCCGAGAGGATGGGCGACATGGCCTTGCCGGCACCACTCATTTCCGGTCCAATGGCCGCCACCACGTGCGGATCGGACACGAACTTCTTGGCATTGGTCGCGGCCTGGGCCGGGTCGTACTGACCAGCGGATGCCGTGGCGTCGTTGAGGGTCATCATGTCGAGCTTGTAGCCCGCCACGCCGCCCTTCGCATTGGCCTCGTCGATCGCCATCTCCGCACCGTATTTTATGCGGGTGGCACCTTCCGCGTCCGCACCCGTGAGCGGAAGGTCAATGCCGATGGTGACGCTTTTCTCGGCCGCTTGCGCGGGTACGAGCCCGCCCCATGCGGCGAAGGCGAGCGAGGCGCCCGCGCCGAGCGCGGTCGCAAGTAGCATTCTCCGTCGTATGCTTGTCATGTTACTACCTCCCGGGATGAGAATGACCCATAAGCCGTTATGAGCGTTATGCATGGGTCATTTCGGTCGGTAGATATTGACCGGGACGGCGAGGAGAGTCCAGCCGGCATTTTCCGCGACTTTGCCGTAAAAACGGGCAGCGCGGGCCCCCATCGCGTCTCCCCGCCGGACGGCCGCCGGCGGCGGTCCCGCGCCCACGGCCAAGGCCATGCCCGCCCTGACGCCGCTGTGTTCAATTTTGAACTGCGCATGGCTGCTCGATGCGCTATCGGTACCGCTCCAGCTAGAGAACCTCGGTGAGTTTCCCGCGGACGCGACACGGCCGCGGGGCACGAGGTTTTGCCGTCGTACATGGATGGTCGATATGTCGCACACCGACGCGTTTTCCCTCCCGCATTCCCTGTTCAACGACTTTCTCTTTGCGCCGATCGGCGAGGAGGGGAATGGGATGTCCTTGAGCGTTCTTTCCGCGTTGACCCGCCTCGGCATCGACCCCTGGCAGGAGGCGGCTCGTCTCGCCCAGTCGCCGAAAGAGCTCGCGGCGGCGACACTGGATAGATTGATCGGCCGCTTGCCGCCGGGTCGGTGGGAGCCATCGGACACGCGCAAGATCGCCGCTCGCCTGGTGGAGCTGTTGCCGCGAGGCGCTTCGGCCACGCCGTCTGGTCGGGCCAAGTCCGGCGGGCGCGAGAGGCCCAATCTCCTGTCAATGGCTTGGTTGATCGCCTTTGCCCTGGCAGCGGCAGTGCTCTTTGGCAGCGCGATGCATAGGGATTTGCCTCAAGGCAATGACCGCGCTTCCGCCCCTGCCTCCAGCACGCTCTCGGCACCAACCGCACAGCAGTAGCCGGCCGGTACGCGCGCAGCACTCGATCGATCGCGCTTTCGCGCGGGACCCTACCCCTGTACGCGACGCCAGCCGGGGTTGCTCTCGAGGATGCTTTTCGCGGCACTCCGGGCAGCGCTCACGACCTCATCGGTGCCCCAGGAACTCGCCTCGCCTTTGGCCGAGACCATTCGATTGCCGCGGTGAGCCCCGTGGTCGGGGCCTGCCAACTCGACGGAGACGACGGCACCGACCGCCCGACCGGGCTGCGAGCGGTCGTCAAGTCTGTGATCGGCAGCCACGGAAACCTCGATGTGCCCGTCAACCATGGCCTGCACGGCCTGGCGCGCCACCGTCGTGATGTTGTCGGGTACGGCTGTCATGAGGCCTCCTCGAGTACGTCAGCGACCACGCAGAGGATGCACGGTATGGGCCGCCGGCGCTGTCCCAAAGAGCACAGCCGGCGCTCGCGAGCTCAGCCGAGATCGCCCAAAAATCGGAAGCCTCGCCAATCGGCCGGAGTCCGGATTTGGTGTGCAGCGAAAGCTGGCGTTCTAGGCCGGAACTCGCCACGCGATCGCCTGCTACAGCCAGGAAGCGCCAAGTTTCTGGTGCGTAAAGCGAAATGCTCAGCTATAATTCGGCTTGAGAATGCCTTCGGCGGCAGGCCGATCGCCCGAGGCTTTCAATCCCGGCTCCCGAAAAGGCTACCAAGGCCTGCCCATCCGAAGGCGTGCCCGCGCGGGCGGTCGAGCGTTGCCGGGGCCTCGATGAGCGGCCGCCACGGAAGACGGAGGGCAGGATTTGAAGAGCACGAGCGCTCAGCGTTTCGACACCCGGTCCTTCCTCGCAACCGTAGGGGCGGGACGAACCATGGGGAAATACCTGCCGGGAGAAACCGTCTTCCTGCAGGGAGACCCGGCCGATGCGGTCTTCTACATCCAAAAAGGCAAGGTGCAGGTCACGGTCGTGTCCGAGCACGGCAAGGAAGGC
>DATEQI010000171.1:0-7465 GCA_035272805.1 Alphaproteobacteria bacterium
GAGCGGCTCCTCGATGATGCGTCCCCCTTGGTGCGCGCCATGGCCGTTTGGGCCCTCGATCGCCTCCTCGCCCGCGCCGCATTCGATCGCCTCCGTGCCGGGTGCTTGCCGCACGAGAAGGATGCGGCCGTGCGCGCCGAATGGGACGGAAGCCCGCGTAAGCAAGCCGCCGAATGACGGGCGCTCTGCTCGCGCCTGCCTCCGATGAAGCTTCCACCGCTGCCGGCCGAAAGCGATTTCGCTCGCCGATCGGCGGCCGTTTTTGCCTGGCGATCGGGCTCAAACCCTTTGGCGGAGCAAGCAAAACCGCCACAAAACTAGTCTAAACTTTCACAAAATCAGTCGAAACTCGTGTTGTTTTGTTTGTCGGAAATCAAGGCAAAATGAATTCAAAGCGACTGGCTTGGCGCCAAGGCCGTCCGTCCTTTCCGATAAGGCGTGTAGTTGGGCAGGCTGTAGCATTCAGCAACGCAACCTTGTTGTGTCGACCTTTGTCGGTAACACATCCGAGGATTGCAATGCTTCGCGTCGCCGGCTAGACTTTCGTTCTTCACGAGCACGCGTTCAGAGACCCGAAAGCGCCAAGGGCTGGCGCGTCTTCCCAAGGGGCTGGGAACAGGGTACAGGGCATGCTTACCGCCATCGATGATTTCATCCGACGGTCGGAAGCGACCGAAGAGCTCGATGGTCTCTTCGAGCTTTTCGCCGAGACGATCGGTCCCTTCGGCTTTCCCGCCGTCGCCTACCTCGGCTACCAGTTCGGCGAGGAGGTCGATCATCCGCCGATCGTCAAGTCGAACTATCCTGCTGGTTGGGTCGCGCGTTATATGGCGAAGGAGCACGGTCGCATCGACCCCGTGCTGATCGGCGCCGTGCGGGGCGTGCTGCCGTTCACTTGGAGCATGGCGCGCAATTCGCGGCCGCCCCTCGCGCACAAGCAGCGCTGCATATTCGATGAGGCCGGTGCGTTCGGATTGCGCGGCGGTGCCGTCGTGCCGATCCATGGTTTTGCCGGCGAGTTCGCCATCGTCTGCTTTGCCTCTACGGACGAGGAGGCGCGCTTCGATGCGCTCTGGCAGAGACACCGGCACGTGGCCCATGTCATGTCGATGCATCTTCATTCGCGCATCGCCCAAGCCTTGGCGCCTCACCGGGCCCTCCCCGAGCCGGTCACGCTAAGCGAACGGGAGGCCGAATGCCTGATTTGGATGGCCCGCGGCAAGACGAACTGGGAAATCTCGGAGATCCTGTCTCTCTCCGAAAAGACCATCCAGACTTATCTGGAGAACAGCAAACGGAAGCTCGGCGTCTATACGAAAACGCAGGCTGTCGTGAAGGCGATCATGCGCGGGCTGATTAAGCCCTGAAGAGGCGGGCGGTCGCCGTCGGCAAGGCGTCACCAGGATTGGAAGAAACTTATATTTTACACTCTCAAGGATACAAAAGCAATACCGGAATAATCCGGGAATGCGCTTTTACGCTTTGCTTGGTATTCCATAATACGAGGTAGGGGAAGCAAATGGCACAGTATCAGGCACCGGCGATGCCGGACGGCGAGAGCAGGTACCAGGTGGAGAAGGAAACGCAGCGGGTCGCCCTGCTCAAGAGCCTCGAGTATCTCTACATAGAAGCCTGCTACGCCAAGATGTCCTTGGTCGCGACACTCATCGGTGCCGCCATCGAAGCGCTCAGGGACGAGCTTGGCGGCGTCACCGGCGCCACGCGCATGGCGAATGCCGCGGTCACCGTGTCGATCCGCAACGTCTCGGCCAATCGGCTGCTGACCGACGACGACGATCTCGACGACGAGGATTATTTCAAGGGATAGCCTGAGGACCAGTTTGCGGAAACAGGCTCAGGCGACGGCCGCGCTCGAGGCGTCGAGCGCGGCCGCTTGATTTCGTAGCGGCGGGGGCGCATCGAGCCCCTCCGTCGGCATGCGCTCGGCGGCGCGGGCGATCGCCTCGCCGCCGGCACCGGGCCGGTGGGCCTCGACGCTGAGGATACGGCGCCATGATTTGGCGCCGGGGATGCCTTGGAAGAGGCCGAGAATGTGGCGCGTGATGGCATGGAGCGAAACACCCCGCGCGCGCATGCGCTCGACGTAAGGCAACAGGCGTCCGATCACAAGGCGTCGCGTCGGCGCCGGTCGCACATCGGCGAAGATGCGCCCATCGGCCGCCGCCAGCATGTAGGGATCGTGGTACGCGGCGCGGCCGATCATGACCCCGTCCACGCGGGCGAGGTGCATCTCGGCCCGCTCGAGGCTGTCGATGCCGCCGTTGATCACGATCTCGAGCGCGGGATTGTCCGCCTTGAGCCGGTGCACGACCTCCCACGAGAGCGGCGGGACCTCGCGGTTCTGCTTCGGGCTCAGGCCATGGAGCCGGGCCTTGCGCGCGTGAACGGCAAAGCTGCGGCAGCCTGCGTCCGCAAGCCGGTGCACGAGCGCGTTCAGCTCCTCATAGCTGTCCCGGCCGTCGATGCCGATGCGCGTCTTGACCGTGACCGGCAGCCGCTGGGCACGCGTCATCGCGGCAATACCGCGCGCGACGAGGTCGGGCTCCGCCATCAGGCAGGCGCCGAGGCGGGCATGTTGCACCCGCCCGCTCGGGCAGCCGAGGTTGAGATTGACCTCGTCGTAGCCGAACCCTTCGGCGATGCGCGCGCATTCGGCGAGCTCGCCGGCATCCGAGCCGCCGAGCTGGAGGGCGAGGGGATGCTCCGCGGCATCGAAGCCGATCAGCCGCTCGCGGTCGCCGCGCAGAATGGCGGCCGTCGTCACCATCTCGGTATAGAGCAGCACATGGCGGCTCAAGAGCCGCAGGAAGTAGCGGCAATGCCGGTCCGTGCGGTCCATCATCGGCGCGACGGAGAGCCGCCGGCTGGGCGGGTGCGCTGGAATCCTGCTGCTCATGGCGTCCCTGTTATACCGGGAGTGGGGTGCCAAGCAAATGGCGAGCCGCGGGCAGCACCGTGCCCTTCTCAGCCTCGCGCGCCCGCTGCCCCCTCATCGTACGGGGATTGACCCTCTTCTCGGTACGGGCGAGAATTCCTCGAGAATAATGCCCGCATCGGGCCATGGGGGAGGGACGCATGAAGAGGCTGATCGTCGGTTCAATCCAGGCGCTGAGCACCATTATCATAGTGCTTCTGCTCATCTCCGGCTTGATTATCGGTGCCGCTGCCGGATACCAGCACGGCGCCGCCGCCGCCGTGATCGGGGCCCTGCTCGGGCTGATCGCGAGCTACGTCTCGGCATGCCTGATCTTCGGTGCGCTTTTCATCTTGCTCGACATGGATGACAGTCTGCGCGCCATCCGCGGGCTGCTCGAGCGCCAAGGCGCGGCGAAAGCATAGCTTCGCTTGAGCCTTGGCGCCTCGGCAGCGGACGCTGAGGGGTACCGATCCCTTGTCCGCGCTTGCGCGGATCGACGAGTGCTGCGTCCCGCTCTATTTTTGCTTTCGGATTTCGCGCTAGAGTCCCGGTACGGAAGTTTGTTTCACCCGGAAATAGCCGTCATTGCGAGCGCAGCGAACCCCGGCGTACGCCGGGGCAGGGTGCCTGGTGCGAAACCCTTTCTGGATTGCTTCGGCGCCCTGCGGGCGCCTCGCAATGACAAAAGTTTTCCTGATGTGGTGAATATCACAACCAGGTCTAGCTTTGCGCCCTTCGTTCAAAGGAGAGGCTGCCATGGCCCGTGACGCCGTTTCCGCCGCCAACCGCATCGAGGTCCATGACCGCGACGCGCTGGCAGCTGCCCGCGCCATACTCGATAGTGCTGCCGATGCGCGCGCGATGGGGGAGGCGGTCAAGGCGGCGGTCGAGCGCAACGCCCGCTGGCGGGGCGAGCAATGCATCAACCTCCTGGCCCCCGAGGCGCCGACCAGTCCGGGGGTGCGGGCGCTCTTGGCAAGCGAGGTCGGCACGCGCGCGGCCGAAGGCCATATCGGACCCTTGCAGCGCTGGTTCGCCGGCACGCGGCATATCGACGAGCTCGAGGCGCTCTGCGTCGAGCTCTTGAAGCGCTATTTCCGCTGCAACTACGCCGACCATCGCCTGTGCGCGTCCATGATCGGCAATGCCGTGGTCTTGACGGCGCTCACGGCACCCGGCGACATCGTGATGTCGGCGGCGCAGCCGATGGGCGGTCACTCCTCCAACCGCCTCGACGGGCCCGCAGGCGCGATGGGCCGCAAGATCGTCGATATCCCGTTCGATCCGCGCGAGCTCGTCGTCGACATCGAGGCCTTCCGCCGCTTGGGCCCGCTCGTCCGGCCCAAGCTCGTGGCACTCGGCCTCTCGATGACGCTCTTTCCCCAGCCGGTCGCCGAGATGAAGCGCATCAGCGCCGAGTGGGGCGGGCGCCTCTTCTTCGATGCGGCGCATCAGCTCGGCCTCATCGGCGGCCGCCAGTTTCAAGACCCGCTTTCGGAGGGTGCCGACATCATGACGGGCTCGGCCGGGAAAACCTTCTCCGGCCCCCAATCCGGCATCATCCTGTGGGACGACCCCGAGATCGCCGAAAGGGTGGCGACGGCCATCTTCCCGGTGTGGGCGGCGACGCACCAGGTGAACCGGGTGGCGGCCCTGGCACTCGCCACGGCGGAGGCGATCGCCTACGGCGAGACCTTCATGGCCCAGATCGTCGCCAACGCCAAGGCGCTCGCCAAGGCCCTCGATGCGCGCGGCGTGCCCGTGCTCTGCGCCCACAAGGGCTACACCGAGACCCACCAGGCGATCGCCGATGCGCGCCGCTTCGGCCGCGGCCTCGAGGCGGCTGGCCGCCTCGAGCGGGCGAACATCATCGTCAATAAAAACCTCATCCCGGACGACAAGCCGGAGGACTGGGACTTCCCCGGGGGCTTGCGCATGGGCACGATCGAGGTGACCCGGCTCGGCATGAAGGCGCGCGAGATGGAGGCGATCGCCGAGCTCATCGCGCGCGTGCTGATCCACGGCGAGGCGCCCGAGGTCGTGCGAAAGGATGCGCTCGAGCTAAGGAGCGCCTTCCAAACGCTCTACTACTGTTTCGAGACCGGCTTGCCGCCGGGCTGATGGCCGCGATCCCTCGCCCTATTGCAAGAGCGGCGAGCCGCTCTTGGCAAGCTCGATTCCCTCGATCTCGGCCGCATCGACCAATATTTGGATGAACTGGTGGGTGGCGCGCCGCCAGGCCCGCTCCTTGAGCTCGCGGGCGATCCCTGCCTTGACCATGTCGAAGGGAAACTGCCGTCCGTCGATCCGCCGCCTGAGATAGAGGACGTGGTAGCCGTACCGGGTCGGCAGGGGCACCGGACATAGGGTTCCCGGTGCCACGTTATAGAGGAAGGTCTCGAACTCGGGCGCGGTCTGGCCGCACGTGAGCTGGCCAAGGTCGCCGCCATGCGCGGCCGAGGAGCACGCCGAGCGCTCGCGCGCGAGTGCCGCGAAGCGGGCGAGCTCGCCGTCGAGCTCGGCGATCGTCGCCTCCGCACGCCGCTTCGCTTCGGCGCGCCCGACCTCGTCGTCCGCGGCTGCCGGAAACAGGATGTGCGAGGCCTCGAAGATGTCGGCGCTGCGATATTCGGCGACGTTGTTCTCATAATAGCGCCGGCAGGCCGGCTCGTCGGGCTCCGGTGTGGTCACGGCGTCCTCGAGCAAGGCGGCGATCAAGGCCTCCTCCTCGGTGACCCCGTCGCTCCGCTGCTGGGACGCCTCGAGCCGGCGGCGGCGCGCCTCCTGCAGCAGCAGCTCCCGCACGACAAGGGCATGCGCCGCCATCGCCCGCGCCGCCTCGAAGCTCTCAGCGGGATGGTATTGCACCTCGCGCGCGATCTCCTCCTCGACGATGGAGGTGCCGTTGACGCGGATCATAGGGGACGGCTCGGCTCGAGCCGCTTCGTGCGCACGATCTGGTAGCGGCGGCCCACGTACCAGACCGGGGCGCTCCATATATGGACGAGGCGGCTGAAGGGGAAGAGCAGAAAGATCGTCATGCCGAGGACGAGATGGAGCTTGAAAATCCAGGGCGTGCCGGCGACGAGCTCGGCAGCACCCGCGCGGAACGTCACGATATGCTGGGCCCATTCCATGAAGCGGACCATGTTCGTGCCGTCGAGGTGCTCGAGCGAGATCGGAATCGTGACCATGCCGAGGACAAGCTGAAGGTAAAGCAGCACCAGGATGGCGATGTCCATGGTGCTGCTGGTCTTGCGGATGCGCTCGTCGAAGAGCCGGCGATAGACGAGCATCGTCAATCCGAGGAAGCACATGGCCCCGAAAATGCCGCCCGCCACGATCGCGATCATCTGCTTCGCCGAGTGGCCGATGCCGAGCCATTCGAACACCGCGATAGGGGTGAGGAGCCCGCCGAAATGGCCGAGGAACAGTCCGAGAATGCCGACGTGGAAGAGATTGCTGCCCCAGACGAGCTGGCGGCGGCGCAGGAGCTGGCTCGAGCCGCTGCGCCAGGTATATTGTTGGCACTCGAAGCGTACCAGGCAGCCAAGCGCGAATACGCTCAGCACGACATAGGGGTAATAGCCGAAGAGAAGCTGTTGCAGGTAGCTCATGTCCGTTCTCGTCCCTCATCGGGTGTCGCTGAAGCCGTGTCGGCGCGCGCACTGCCGCATCCGCCGGGCTCGGCATCCGGCCCGAAGGTGACAGGGGCCTCGGCCCATGCCGCGTCGATCGCCTCGAGACTGCTCTCGTTGACCGGAACGGCCTTGGCGAGCGCGGCGAGGAGCTCCGTGTCGGCCGCTTGATCGGCCAGTGAAGCAAGTGCGGCGAGCGCTGCCGCGTAGGGAGAGTTGCGCCGGGCGAGGCGCTGGCGCAGCGCTTCGATGACCGTGACGGCATCCGCGAGAATGGCCCGGGCGGGCTTGAGAGCGATGAGCGAGAGAAACTCGCAAAGGAGCGGCAGATGGTCGGGCAGCTCGCGCGCGTCGATCTCGAAGCCGTTGAGCCGATAGACCATGGCGAGCTCGGCCATGGCCTGGCCGCGCTCGCGGGACTCCGCATAGAGATGCTCGTAGAGATTAAGGGAGAGGCTGCGCGTGCGGTCGAAGAGCGCCACGTAATCCTCTTGCAGTACCAAGAGGTCCGTCCCCCGCAAGTGGGCAAGGAGGCCGTCCAGCCCGCGCCGCTCGCGTCCGCGGAGCAGTCCTTCCTCGTCGATCGCTCCGGCGATCTCGTCGATGGCGTCGACGAGCTCGCTCTCCGGATAGCTCAGGAGTGCGCCGAGCGCCTTGAACGTGCGCATGTCACATCGCCTCGCTGGGCATCTTGAGGCGCGTCTTCCGGCTGCCGAAGAGCCCGACGTCGCTGGCACCGCCCGAGCAGCCGCTGCCGAAGGTGAAGCCGCAACTCCCGCGCAAGCCGTAGGCATCCTCGGCCTCCTCGCGATGCGCGGTCGGAATGACAAAGCGGTCCTCGTAGTTCGCAATCGCCATCAGCCGATACATCGCTTCGATGTCCTCGGCG
>DATEQI010000172.1:0-2587 GCA_035272805.1 Alphaproteobacteria bacterium
GGCTCAGGCGCGGCAACGAGCTGCTGGCGAGCAACGCCTTCCTCTTCGCTCCCTTGCGCCGGATCATCGCGGCCCCGCCTGCGGCTTCATGAGTCGCGCTGCCGGCGCTGCCGGCGCCCGCCCTATTGACATAGCACCACTTCGGACTACAGATGCACGCCTCGCGGCCTGCTGCCGGTGGCGCCGCGCGCTTGTCCAAGAGCGGGCCGCCGCGAGCGGCCCCGTGCCGAGCGAAGGTGTGCCGTGGGAAGCATGATCCTCCTTGACCTCATGGGCGGGGTGGCGCTCCTGCTGTGGGGCCTGCACATGGTCCACAGCGGCATCGTGCGCGCCTTCGGCTCCGATCTCAGGCGTCTCTTGGGCACGGCGCTCAGCAACCGCGTGAGCGCCTTCTTCGCGGGCGTGCTCGTGACCGCGATCCTGCAGAGCAGCACCGCGGTCGCGTTGATGACGACCTCGTTCGCGGCGAGCGGCCTCTTGGCACTCGTGCCCGCGCTCGCCCTCATGCTCGGCGCCAACGTCGGCACCACCCTCATCGTCCAGGTGCTCTCCTTCGATGTCGCCTGGGTGGCCCCGATCCTGATCACGATCGGCGTCGTCGCCTTCAAGCGCGGCCGAGAGACCCGGACGCGCGACCTCGGCCGCGTCTCGATCGGTCTCGGCCTCATCCTGCTCGCACTCCACATCCTGCTCGATACGTTAGCACCCGCGGAGAGCGCGCCGGCGGTGCGCAGCCTCTTGGGCGCGATCACGGGCGAGCCGGTGCTCAACGTGCTGCTCGCGGCCGCGCTGACCTGGCTCGCCCATTCGAGCGTCGCCACCGTGCTCCTGGTGATGTCGCTCGCCTATGCCCATTACGTGACGCCCCTGGCGGCATTGGCACTTGTGGTCGGCGCCAATCTCGGAAGTGCGATCAATCCGCTCGTCGAGGGCAGCAGGGGCGGCGGCCAGGCGAGCCGGCGGCTTCCCTTGGGCAACCTCATCAACCGCCTTGTCGGCGTGGCCTTGGTGCTCCCCTTCCTTCATCCGATCGAAAATCTCTTCACGCGTTTCGACCCCGATCCGGTGCGGCAGGTGGCCGATTTCCACACGGCCTTCAATGTGGCACTCGCGCTGCTCTTCATCCTGCCCTTGGACGGGTTGGCCTGGTTGCTCGCGCGCTTCTTTCCCGACGAGAAGAAGCCCGTCGATCCCGCGGCCCCCCGCTATCTCGACGAGACGGTCATCGACACGCCTGAGGTGGCGCTCGCCTGCGCCGCGCGCGAGACGCTCCATATGGGCGACATCGTCGAGACCATGCTGCAGCAGACCATCACCGCGATGATGAACGACGACCGCAAGCTCGTCGCCGAGATCTCGCGCCTCGACAACGCGGTCGACCGGCTCGACGAGGCCATCAAGCTCTACGTCACCAAGGTGACCCGCGAGAGCCTCGACGACCAGAACGGCCGCCGCGCCATGGAGATTATCTCCTTCACCATCAACCTCGAGCACATCGGCGACATCGTCGACAAGAACCTGATGGAGCTCGCCGCCAAGAAGATCAAGCGCAAGCTCCAATTCTCCAAGGAGGGAGCGGCGGAGCTCGAGGCCTTCCACAAGCGCGTGGTCGACAACCTGAAGCTCGCCTTCAGCGTCTTCATCTCGGGCGACATGAAGATGGCGCGCCGGCTGCTCGAGGAGAAGGCGGAGCTCAGGGACGCCGAGCTCGCCGCGGCGGAGAACCATCTCGCGCGCCTGCGCGAGGGCCGGCCCGAGAGCATCGAGACGAGCTCGCTCCACCTCGACGTCCTGCGCGACTTGAAGCGCATCCACTCGCACATCTGCTCGGTCGCCTATCCGGTGCTGGAGACGACGGGCGAGCTTCGCCCGAGCCGCCTCAGGGAGAGCTGAGCGGCCCCGCGCCTTCCGACGGCCTTTGGCCGTGGGCCCTCACTCTCGAAGGCCGCCGACCTCCTCACCCTGACCCTCTCCTCCTGAAGGAGGAGAGGGAAAAGAGCTCACCCAATCAGCGGAAGCGCGTCGACGGTGGTGCGACTCGCTGTCGTCCTCTCCTCCTTCAGGAGGAGAGGAGGGGGCCCATCGCGCTAGCGATGGGGAGGTGAGGAGGGCGAGCGTAGCGAGCCTTTCCCGGCGACAACTCGTCTCGCCCAGCCGACCTCCTCACCCTGGCCCTCTCCTCCTGAAGGAGGAGAGGGTATAGGGCTTGCGGGTGTCCAGGCTGTCGGCCCAAGCGCGCACGACGCGATGCTCAATCACGCGTCCCGCATCGACGTCCGCGAGCGCCTCGAGCGTCAGCCGGTGCCGCTCTTCTCTCAATTTCTCAGGGACCTTTTTCTTCCTACGCATCAACCGCGATCATAGTGGACGCGAGCAATGAAATCGAGCGTCAGGCCGTGGGTGTCGCTTCCATACTCCGAAATTGACACCGCGCCTTCGCGGCCTTAAGGTGTCGGCCATGGAACGCGCGCTCACCATTCGCCTCCGACGCCGCCGCCTCGACATTGGCGGGAGGGGAGAGTTGCGCGCGCGCTAGCTGAAGCCGCACGAAGCACGATCCGGGCCCCGCCGATTTCTCGGCGGGGTT
>DATEQI010000173.1:0-3942 GCA_035272805.1 Alphaproteobacteria bacterium
AGCGTGGAGAGCGCGAGACAAGGAGGCTCGGCCGAGACGGAGACGCGCTGCGGCTTCGTGGCGATCCTGGGCGCTCCCAACGCCGGGAAGTCGACGCTCGTCAATACCCTCGTCGGCGCCAAGGTGTCGATCGTGACGCCCAAGCCGCAGACGACGCGCATGCGGACGATCGGCATCGCGATCGTGGACTCGACCCAGCTCATCCTCGTCGACACGCCTGGAATATTCGCGCCGCGCCGGCGTCTCGACCGCGCCATGATCGCGGCCGCCTGGCAAGGTGCGAGAGACGCCGATGTCGTCTGCCTGCTCGCCGATGCCTCGAGGGGCTATGACGACGACACGCGGCGCATCGCCGCTTCCCTCAAGGAGGCCGGCCGCAAGGTAGTGCTCGTGCTCAACAAGATCGATCTGGTGAAGAAGCCCTCGCTGCTTGCGCTGACGGACGAGCTCAACCGCGAGGGCATCTTCACGGAGAGCTTCATGGTCTCGGCCCTCACCGGCGACGGCGTTGCGGACTTAGGCACTTTCCTCGCGGGACGGGTGCCGCGCGGGCCCTGGCTCTATCCCGAGGACCAGCTCTCCGATCTTCCCTTGCGCCTGCTTGCCGCCGAGCTCGTGCGCGAGCAGGTGTTCCTCCAGCTCCGTCAGGAGCTCCCCTATGCGAGTGCTGTCGATGTCGAGAGCTGGGAGGAGTTCGAGGACGGCAGCGCCAAGGTGAGTGCGGTGATCTACGTGGAGCGCGAGAGCCAGCGGCCCATCTTGCTCGGCAAGGGCGGCGCGCGCATCAAGGCGATCGGCCTGGCCGCGCGGCAGGAGCTGGAGCAGCTCCTGGGCCGCCGCGTCCACCTCATGCTGCACGTGAAGGTGCAAGAGGATTGGCAGGAGCGGCCCGAGCTCTACCGCGCCCTCAGGCTCGATTTCGAGGTGTAGAGGGGCCGCGGCTCGGCGGGCATGTGCTGTTTCGCCCGCCCGGCCGGGCTCGAAAGTCAGGGAGGGAGCTTCCGTCATGTTGAGGAGGAGACTCTTGGCTGCCGCATTCGATCCCCTTGTTGTAGGCGCCCTCGCCGCCGGCGTGTCGGGCCAGGTGCTGCCCGCCGCCGCGGAGGCGCCGCTCGAAGCCGATGTGGCACTGGTCGACGACCTCGTCGCCGCCAACCACATCCTCTACGACCAAGGTGTCGTCGACGGCTTCGGGCATGTGAGCGTGCGGCACGACAAGGACCCGAGCCGCTTCCTCCTGGCGCGCAGCATGGCGCCGGGGTTGGTCGTGGCCGGCGACATCATGGAATTCGATCGCGACGGCAATGCCATCGACGCGCGCGGCCGCGCCGTCTATCTCGAGCGCTTCATCCACAGCGAGATCTACAAGACGCATCCCGAGGTCAAGGCGGTGGTGCACAGCCATTCGCCGGCGGTGATCCCTTTCGGCGTCACGGGCGTGCCGCTGCGGCCGATCTACCACATGAGCGCCTTCCTCGGGACCGGCGTGCCGGTCTTCGAGATCCGCCAAGCCTCGCCGACCCCGACCGACATGCTGATCAGCAACAACGAGCTGGGTGCAGCCCTCGCGCGGACGCTCGGCAACGCAAACGTCGCCCTCATGCGCGGCCACGGCGACGTGGTGGTCGGGCAATCGCTCCCGCAAGTCGTCTTCCGCGCCGTCTACACCGAGATCAACGCCCGGCTCGAGGGCGAGGCGCTTCGCCTCGGCGAGGTCAATTTCCTCAGCGGCGAGGAGGCCGCCAAGGCGAGCAAGGTTGACGACGCGATTCTGGGGCGCGCCTGGGAGCTTTGGCAGCAGCAGGCGCGCGCCAAGCGCTGAGGTGCCGATTACGCGCTAGCGTCCTGGTTCCGAATTTCACGACATCGGGAAAACACTTGTCATTGCAAGGCGCCCGAAGGGCGCCGAAGCAATCCAGAAACGGTTTGCCGTCAAGCCCTCTGGATTGCTTCGCTGCGCTCGCAATGACGGTTATCATCGGGTGGGACGAACTTTCGAATCGGGACGCTAGCTGCGATAGACGCGCGCCGCCGGGGCCGGCAGGTTCGCCCCGATGGCGATCCCGCCGATGATGAGCGCCATGGCGCCGAGGAGGGAGAGGCTGAGCGGCTCGCCGAGCGCGAGGGCTGCGCAGGCGACGCCGAAGGGCGGCACGGCGAGAAGGCCGAGCGAGGTCACCGCCGCCGGCAAGCTGCGGTTGACGAGGGTGATCGCCCAGTAAGGCAGCGCGATCCCGAAGGCCCCGCCATAGAGCAGCAGGAGGACGAGACCGGCGCTCCATTCGACGCGCGGCACGCCTTCGACGAGGAGCGCGAGCGGGACGAGCACGAAGGTGGCGAGGAGGGCCTCCCAAAGGAGCAGCTCGAAGGGCGGGGACACCCAGCGATGGGCGCGGACATAGAGGATGCTTCCCGCCCAGCACAGCGCCGCCAACAGCAGCAGCGCGTTCCCGAGAAGTGCCGCCCGATCGCCCCAATCGAAGCTCGCCGGATTGAACATCACCATGAGTCCGGCGAGGCCGATCGCCACGCCGAGCGCGCGCCGAGCCGTGATCGGCTCCTTGAGGAGGAGGCGGGCGCCGGGCGTTACCCAGAGCGGGGTCGTATAGCCGAGCACGACGGAGCGTCCCGCCGGGACGAACTGCAGCCCGATGCTCACCAGCGCCGAGAAGCCGACCATGTGGAGGAGGCCGATACTGAGGATGACCGGCACGTCGCCGCGGCGCGGCAGGATGAGGCGTCGCTGGCTTGCGCAGATGGCCAACAGCATGAGCGTGCCGATCGCCGAGCGAAGGGCGGTGGTCCAGAGCGGCGGCAGGCTTTCAAGGATGACCTTGGTGACCGGCCAACTGCCGCCCCAGGCAAGGACCACCGCTGCCAGAAGAAGAATGGCATCGCGGCGCGAGAGGTAATGGTTTGCCATGGCGAGCCGAGGAGGCGGGGCGATTGCGAGGACGGCGCGTCGGGAGGATGGCAGATTCCCGTATCCTGCAATAGCTCTCGTTCGGCAAAAATGCTAAGCCCCGGGGAGAAGGAGCCTCTGATGCCATCGAGATCAGCGCCCTGGCGCGCGCCCGCCTTGTCTCTCGATCGCGCTGCACCGCGAATGTGCCGCGTCGCCGCGTGCGCGATGGCAGCACTCCTTGTCGTCGCGGCCGCAGCCAGCCCTCTGGCGCGGGCCGCGGACTCGGTCCGGCTCTTCAGCGAGCTCGCCAAACCGGTACTCCTTCCCTACGAGCTCAGCTGGGGTGAAGCGAGGGCGACGGGGGCGACGAGCCTCGTGCTCAGCGACGTGGTGGTGACGCCGGCGCCGAGTGCCGCGCGGCTTGGCGTCGCACCCGTCCGCATCGCGCGGGTCACGATCGAGGACATCGACTTCGACGGCCTCAGGCGCGGCGACGCACCTTGGCATCTGCGCGCGCGGCTCGAGGGTATTACGGTGCGCGGCGCCCCAGCCGTGCTGCCGGCACTGGGGCCCGGCCCCTATCGCGCCAACGCCACGATCGAATACCACGTCCGCGCGCACGCGGAGCTGCGCATCGATCATTTCTCGCTCGATCTCGGCGGGCTCAAGGCGAGCGGCGGGCGGCTCAGGGACGCGTCACTCGACACGCTCACCTTGCGCTCCGGCTGGCTCACCTACGACGACAGATCGCTGCTCGAGAAGGCGGTCTCCGCCGAGGCGCGGCAGCAGCACGTCAAGGAGGGTCTCGTCGTCGCGGAATGGTCCACGCTCCTCGGCGCCTTCGCGCTCAAGGAGGGCGGGGCGGCGTGGCCGCTCCTCAATGCGCTCCTCGCCTACCTCCAGGATTACCGCGCTCCCAAGGGTCCGCTGCACCTCACCTTCGCGGCACCGCCCGATGCGCCGGACGGCCTGCCGCTCGCGGATGCCTTGCGTTCGGGTGTGGTTCGCGCGCTCGGCGCCAAGGCAAGCTACGCCGG
>DATEQI010000174.1:0-8570 GCA_035272805.1 Alphaproteobacteria bacterium
GTCGCGACCCGCATGGCGAGGAAGCGGCCGTCGCGATCGAGGCCGAGCTCGGCCACAGTCAAGTTGTCGCGCCCGTGCGTGTCGGCGAGAAAGCAATCCGAGCGCTCGCCCGTCCATTTGACCGGCCGGCCGAGCTTCCGCGCGGCGTAGAGCACGAGCGCATGCTCGCGGTAGAGGAAGATCCTGGCACCGAAGCCGCCGCCTACGTCAGGCGTCACCACCCTGATGCGGTTCTCGGGCACCTTGAACACGTTTTTGGCGAGAAGCTCGCGCACGAAGTGCGAGCCCTGGCTCGAGGTATAGAGCACATAGCGCTCCTCGCCGCGCTCGTAGGCGCCGAGGGCCGCACGCGGCTCCATCGGATTGGGCACGAGGCGGTTGTTGACGAGGGTGAGCTTGACCCGGTGCGGGGCGGCGGCGAGGGCCTTCTCGGCAGCCCCGCTGTCGCCGATCTCCCAATCGAAGCAGAGATTGCCGGGGGCCTCGTCCCAGATGCGCGCCGGATGCCCGGCATCGGCCACCGCCGTCTCGCTCCAGGCGGGGAGCGCGCTGTAATCGACCTCGATCTCCTCCGCCGCGTCGCGCGCCGCGGCGAGCGTCTCGCCTACGACGAGCGCCACCGCATCGCCCACGTAGCGCGCGCGGTCTTGGGCGAGGCAGGGATAGGGTGGTGAAGGGGCGATCGAGCCATCGCGGTTGGTCGTCGGCGTGAGCAACGGGATGGTGCCGATGCCGTCGCGCGCAAGGTCGGCGCCGGTGAAGACGGCGAGGACGCCGGGCATCGCCCTGGCCTTGCCGGTCGAGATGCCGCGAATGCGCGCATGCGCGTGGGGCGAGCGCAGGATGTAGGCGTAGCTCTGTTGCGGCAGGTTGATGTCGTCGGCATAGCGGCCGTCTCCCGTCAACAGGCGCGCGTCCTCGCGACGGCGGATGGACTGGCCGAATGCGAACTTGCCCATGCTGCTTGGTCTCCGAAGAAAGTCCCTGCGTCAGACTAAGTAGTCGCTTTCAGCGACGCAAGCGTCGCTCCCTCTCCCGCAAGCGGGCTGCGGTATTCACGCATCTCAAGGACGCTTGCCGAGCCGCCATGGGTCCTTCGAGACGCGCCCCTTCGGGGCGCTCCTCAGGACGAGGTTGATTTGTGTGTGGCAGAAAAACTTGTCCTCATCCTGAGGAGCGAGCGCAGCGAGCGTCTCGAAGGACGCACCGCACCCAGTCCGAGGCGTCTTTGCACAGCCCAATGCCACCATTTGTCGGCGTTCCGGTGAGGGACGGCAGCACCTCAGGGGCCCTTGCGCATGGCCTCGTTGTAGTAGCTCGCATCGTAGAAGCGGAGCGGATCGCTGAGCACCATGTGCGGCTTGCCGTACTCGCTGCGCAGCTCGAGCACCTTCTTGGCACCCTCAGTGTCGAACTTGAGCCTGCGCGTGAAGCCGGTCAGCGGATCGAGCAGGACCTTGTAGCTCGCCGCCGCGACGTCGGCCGACATTTGCGGCAGGTTCTTCCTGAGAATGGCGATCGCCTCCTCGCGGTTCTTCGCGTCATAGAGCCAGTCGACCCCTGCCGAATAGCCGCGGATGTAGGCGACGACCTTGTCCCGGTTCGCCTTCGCCCAGGAGCGCCGCGCCGCACCCACCAGGCCCTGGTAGCGGTGGTAGACGTCGATCGCGCGCGTGAGCTCGTGGAAGCCCTCGGCCTTGGCCACGACCTCGAAGGGGGTGAGGAGAAGCGTGGCGTCGTGCTTCTTCTCGTGCAGGTCCTGCCAGCGCTGCAACACGCCGCCGACGATCTCGACCTTGTAGTCGCCGGGATTGAGCCCGCCCCGCTTCAAGAGATCGAACAGCACGAAGGCATAGCCGGTGGTGAGCGCGTCGACCGTCACCGTCCGCCCCTTGAGCTCCGCGACGCGCTTCACCTCCGGCACGGCGACGATGCTGAGAAAGCCGTTGTCGCCACCCATGAAGGCGAAGAGCTCGGGCTGCGGCCCGACCGGGATCTCGCCCTGCCCCACCGCATAGGCGACGACGTTGTCGAGCGCGGTCATGGCGATGTCCCATTTGCCGTCGATCATGCCGACGAGCTGCATGGCGGAGCCGAGCGTCGGCGTGAGGGCGACGCTGATGCCGCCCGCAGCGAAGAAGCCCTTCTCCTGGGCCACCCAGATCGGCCAATTGAAGCCGCCGGGGAAGACGATGACCGAGACCGGCTTCGGCTCCTCCGCACTACTCGCCGCGGGCATGCCCGCGCACGTCGCGACGAGGGCGCCCAAGAGCGCCAGCGCCCGCCAAACTCGCTGCAATCTCGACACCTGCTCCTCCCTCCCTACCCGGTGCTTTCGCCTCGCCTCGGGCTTGCCCGCGACTATCGCGCGGCGGCGGGCCGCCTTCAACGGGTTTCCTCGGCGGAGTCCAGAAGCTCGGCAGAGCTGAGTGCGACCTTGACGACCTTGACATGTCGAGCGCGCGGCGGAATGGTGGCGCCGCAGGTTTCGAGAAACGGGAAAACGGGTACAAGCTAAGGGGGTTCGCCATGTCGGTCGCGACGCAGCTCATCGAGCTCGATCAGGAGCATTTGATCCATCCGCTCCATTATCCGAAGGACCACGAGCATCCGCTTCTCCTGGTCGAGGGCCAGGGCGAGATGCTGCGGGATGCGGACGGCAAATCCTATATCGACGGGCTCTCCGGCCTGTGGAACGTGAATGTCGGCCACGGCCGCAAGGAGCTCGGCGAGGCCGCTTCCCGGCAGATGTCGAAACTGGCGTTTGCCTCGGCCTATATAGGTGCCACGAACGAGCCGGCGATCCGCCTCGCAGATCGTCTGGTGAAGCTCGCCTATTCCAACACTTCCGCGGTCTACTTCACGACGGCGGGGGCCGAATCGAACGAGTCCGCCTTCAAGTTCGCGCGCTATCATTGGAAGGTGCGCGGCAAGCCGGACAAGGTGAAGATCTTCTCCCGCGTCCATGCCTATCATGGCGTCACCATGGCGGCGATGAGTGCGACGGGCATGGCGGTCTATCACAAGATGTTCGGCCCGCTCGTGCCCAATTTCCTCCAGGTCCCGGCCCCCTATCCCTATCGCTGGCCGGGCAACGGCGACCCCGGCATCGAGGCGGCCGACGCGCTCGAGGCGGCGATCGTCAAGGAAGGCCCGGACACGGTAGCGGCGGTGATCGCCGAGCCCGTGATGGGTGCCGGCGGCGTCATCGTGCCGCCCGAGACCTATTTTCCGCGCCTGCGCCAGATCTGCGACCGCCACGACGTGCTCATGATCGCCGACGAGGTGATCACCGGCTTCGGGCGCACGGGCCGCTGGTTCGCGCTCGGCCATTGGGGGGTCGAGCCCGATCTCGTCTCCTTCGCCAAGGGGGTGACGAGCGCCTACCTGCCGCTCGGCGGCGTGCTCGTCTCCAAGCGCGTGCACCGCTCGCTCGAGGAGGCCCCGGCCGACCAGAAGTTCATGCACGCGGCGACCTACTCCGGCCATCCGGTGTGCTGCGCAGTGGCGCTCAAGAACCTCGACATCATCGAGCGGGAAGGACTTGTCGAGCGCGCCGCGATCATGGGCCGCCGCCTCTTGGCCGGACTCGAGTCCTTGCGCGAGCTGCCGGTGGTGGGCGACGTGCGCGGGCTCGGCATGATGTGCGGGGTCGAGCTCGTCGAGAGCCGCGAGGGCAAGAAGCCGGCCATCGGCCTCGGCGCCAAGGTCGCCCGCGAGTGCCTCGCGCGCGGCCTGCTCATCCGCATTCGCGGCGGCGGCGTGAGCCCCGCGATCGGCGACACGATCTGCATCGCCCCGCCGCTGATGACGCCGGTGGAGGCGATCGACCGCATCGTCGACACCCTCGGCACCTCGATCAAGGCGGCGCTGCGCTAGTGCTTCGTCTCCGGCTCGGGCGGCGGCGGGTTGTGATCATTTGTGGATAACATCACGCGCGCTCTTGCCAAAACGAGCGCACACGATTAGAGGTGAAGGATTGCACTCTCACATCTGCAAGGGGGGTTAGGGGACATGAACCAGGCAGAGCTCATCGCGCAAATCGCGAAGAAGAACAAGCTGAGCGCGCGCCAGGCCAAGGACGCCGTGCAGGCTGTGCTTGCCGCGGTCGAGGCGGCCCTCGTCAAAGGGCAGCCGGTGCGCACCACACTCGGCACCTTCTCGATCTCGAAGCGTGGGGCGCGCACCGGGCGCAACCCCCAGACCGGCGCGCCGGTTGCGATCAAGGCGTCAAAGGGCGTGCGCTTCAAGGTCTCGCGCACGATCAAGGGCGCCCTCAACAAGCGCTGAGCGGCCGCCCCTCGCGCCGCTCCTCGCTCCACTGCCCTCCTCCTCCCTCTCCCGCGCGCGGGAGAGGGATGGGAAGGGCGGGGGAGCCCGCGACGCCACTCGGAAAATCCCGCCTTATCCGAGCGCTGCCTTTACCCTCTCGGGCGTGAACGGGAGCTCGCGGATGCGAACGCCGCTCGCATGCGCGAAGGCGTTTGCGATCGCGGCAGCCATCGGACCCTGCGAGGCCTCGCCCGCGCCGAGCGGCTTCTCGCTCGGCCGGTCGATGAGGGTCACCTCGACCGAGGGGACTTCCGGGAAAGTGAGGATCGGATAGCTCTGCCAATCGCGCGAGACGATGCGCGCGCGCTCGAAGCTCACGTGCTCCTTGAGGGTCCAGCTCGTCGCTTGGATGATGCCCCCCTCGATCTGATTGGCGAGCCCGTCAGGGTTGATGATCTGGCCCGCATCCACCGCCGCGATCGCACGCGGGACGCGGACCTCCCCGCTTCTGCGGTCGATCTCGACCTCGGCCACGACGGCGACATAGCTCGAGAGATTCTTGTATTTGGCGAAGCCGATGCCGCGGCCGCGCACGCCGTCCCCCGTTGCCGCCGCCTGCCAGCCCGCCTTTGCCGCCGCCCCATCGATCACCGCGCGCGCCCGCGCGTCCTTCAGGTGAAGGAGGCGGAAGGCGACGGGATCGGAACCGGCCGCCGCCGCGAGCTCGTCCATGAAGGATTCGAGCGCGAACACGTTGGCGTAGGCGCCCAGCGTGCGCAGCGCCGAGACCCGGATCGGCATCGCCGGGATCAGGTGGCTGGTGATGCGCTGCACCGGGAAATCATAGAGCGGCACGGCGTTGCGGTCTCCCCCACCCGCCGGCTGCGGGATGCCGTGGGGGCGCGCCGGGCGCTGCGGGCTCGCGAGATACCAGCTCGCCAGAAGATTGTCGCCCTCGGCCTCGCCCGGCCGCGTGCTGTGGGTATTGCTCCATACCTCGTGCTGCCAAGCGACGATGCGCCCCTCGGCGGAGAGACCGGCGCGAAGCTGCATGGTCATGGCGGCGCCATAAGGCTCCCAGGCGAACTCGTCGTCGCGCATCCATTGCAGCCGGACCGGCCGGCCGGGCAGCGCACGCGCGAGCAGAGCCGCATCGAGGGCCGCGTCGTCGGCACCATTGTGCCCGTAGCAGCCCGAGCCCTGCGCGTGGGCGACGCGGATGGCGCTCTCGGGCATGCGGAGCGCCTTGGCGAGATCGCGCCTGAGCGGGAAGACGCCTTGCGTGTGCGACCACACCGTGAGCTTGCCCTCCTTGAGCTCGGCGAGCGCGCAAGAGGGGCCGATCGAGGCATGGGCGATGTAGGGCTTGGTGTAGGTGGCCTCGAGCGTCTTGACCGCGGCCGGTGCAGCACCCTCTTTCTCGCTCACGACCGTGTCCTCGTGGGGGAGCGCGCGCAAGTAGGCGTGGATGCCGCTCGCCTCGGGCAGCGCCTCCCCGCCATCCCAGCTTGCCGCCTTGGCGAGGGCCTCGCGCGCGCCAACTGCCTGCTCCTCGCGCTCGGCGACGACGCCGAGGAAACTGCCGTCGCGCACGAGGGCCACGACCCCGGGCAGCTTGCGCACCGCGTCCTCGTCGAGTGCCGCGAGGGTTGCGCCATAGCGCGGCGGACGCACCACCCGGCCGTGCAGCATGCCGGGCAGGCGCATGTCCTGCACATAGGCGGCCCCGCCCGTCACCTTGGCCGGGATGTCGAGGCGCGGGATGGGCTTTCCCACCAGCTTGTGCTCGGCGGGTGGGGTGGGTTTGGCCGTCGCCGAGGCTTCGCGATGCAGCATGCCGTCCGCCGCGAGCTCGCCATAGCCGAGGCTGCTGCCGTCCGCCGCCTTGATGACGCCGTCGGCGACCGTGAGCCCCTCGGCCGCGACGCCCAAGCGTTGCGCCGCCTTGTCGATGAGGATGGCGCGCACCTCCGCCGCCGCGAGCCGCACGGCCGTCCCGCCGTATTCGATCGATTGGCTGCCCGACGTGAAGCCCTCGTCCGGCGTCGCCCCCGTATCGCCCGAGATCATGCGCACGCGCGCGAGCGGGAGGCCGAGCTCCTCGGCGGCGATCTGGGCAAGGGCGGTGAGCACGCCCTGGCCGAGCTCGACCTTGCCGGTCATCACCGTGACCGTGCCGTCGGCATTGACGCCGAGCCAGGCGTCGAGCATGGGGTTCTGGGCAAGGCTGCCCGGCAAGGCGTTGGCCGCCGCACCTAGTGCCAAGCGCGGCGCCAGCGCGAAGGCGATGGTGAGGCCGAGCGTCCCCTTGGCGAAGGCGCGGCGGGTGAGGGCGGGCGCCGTCACGGCTTCCCCATCGCCTTGGCGGCGCGCAGCACGGCGCGGATGATGCGGCCGTGGGTCCCGCAGCGGCAGAGGTTGCCGGCGAGTGCCTCGCGCACCTGGCGCTCGCTCGGGCTCGGCGTCGCGGCGAGGAAGGCCGCCGCGGTCATGATCACGCCGTTGATGCAATAGCCGCATTGCGCGGCCTGCTCGTCGATGAAGGCCTGCTGCAGCGGATGCGGCTTCTCGAGCGTGCCGAGCCCCTCGAGCGTGGTGATCGCACGGCCGCCCAAGCCGCCGATCGGGCGCACGCAGCTGCGCACCGGCTGGCCGTCGACGAGCACCGTGCAGGCGCCGCATTGCCCGAGGCCGCAGCCGAACTTGGCGCCGTTGAGCTCGAGATCATTGCGCAGGACGTAAAGCAGCGGCGTCTCCGGCTCGGCCGCGACCGCGCGGCTCGCCCCGTTCACCTTGAGCGTGATGGTTCCGGCCATGGGCCCCATGTTCCCTCCCCTCTCCAGGCGACGCAACCGCCTTACCTCCTCCCTCACAACCTTCTCCCTCTCCCGCAAGCGGCTAGTTGATGCACACAATTCCGCGGAGCAGCGAAAATCAGGTTCATGCGCTGTGTGCGGGCGTCTCGGACCGGCTCAGGTGCGTCCTTCGAGACGCGCGCTCCGCGCGCTCCTCAGGATGAGGTAAAGTCATACTGCCACACACAAATCTCCTCATCCTGAGGAGCGCCCCGAAGGGGCGCGTCTCGAAGGACCCACGGCGGTGCCGCAAGTGTCCTCGAGATGTGCGAATACCATGGCGCTTCGCGGAAGAGGGATGGGAAGGGTGAGGGGCGGCGCTGCCGCCTAGAGAACGATTGTCAAGCCGCCGCAAAGCTTGCAGACTCGACGTGCCGCGGAATTTTCCGCGGTTGGGAAACAGCGACACAAAGGTACCGCAATGGTCAAACCGCGCATCATCTACGAGGCCAAGCCCGGCATGCCGCTCTACGTCGATCGCAAGCTCTACGGCCGCTTGGCGAGCGCGAAAGAGGGACGCAAGCTGAGCGAGCGCATCACCGTGGCGCGGCGCTCGGGCAAGGCCTGGCCGGTGCGGGCGGGCCAAATCTGCCGCATCGTCGTGAGCGAGGGCCCGCAGGTCGGCGATCTCAACATGTGGAACCGGCACAATCCGCGCGAGCGCTTCTGGGCCTCGCGCACGCGCCAGCTCCATAGCGCGCACCTCAAGAGCTACGACCGCTTCTGGTCCTCTTTGCCCTATTTGCGGCCGATGGCGACGATCACCGACGAGAGCGTGCAATACGGCATCGACGCGGACGGTGCGGGCTGCCACGATCTCCTCGGCACCCGCTGCGATCCTTACGTGCACAAGCTCTTGAACGGCGAGGATTTCGACCTCTGCTGCCACTCCAACCTCGTGCGCGCGGTCATTCCCTACAAGCTCACCGAGTACGACGTCCACGACGTGCTCAACGTCTTCCAGGTGACGGGGCTGACCCAGGACGGCCGCTATTTCGTCAAGCCCAGCCCGACCAAGAAGGGCGACTATTTCGAATTCCTCGCCGAGATGGATTTGCTCTGCGCGATCTCGGCCTGTCCCCACGGCGACCTCTCGGTGCAGATGTGGGGACCTAGCGCCGCCGACCCGGAGAAGACCTGCCACCCGCTCGGAATCGAGATCTACGACGTGGCGGCGGAGCTGCTGCGCGGCTGGAAGCCGAGCGCGCCCGTCGATTATCGCGGCGAGCACGGGCTTGCCTACCCCGAGCGGCCGAGGGCCGGAAGGCGCAAGGCGTAAGCGCGCCGGCCGCGAGCCCGAGCGCAGGTTCGGCACCGCAACACGCGTATGGAATGGACGGGGGCACCGGCAGCAGCACCGGTTTGGCCCCGGTAGGCCGTTTGATCTAGGTCAACGACGCCGGGCGATCCGGCGTCTACGGTGCGATCGTCGCCGCGCGAGGG
>DATEQI010000175.1:0-10177 GCA_035272805.1 Alphaproteobacteria bacterium
CGCGCGAGGCGTCGGCAGACGGCCGAGCCGACCATGCCGCGATGCCCGGCGACCCAAACCCGTCGGCCTCTGAAATCGCTGCCCTGCTGCTGTGTGTCTGTCGGTGCCACGCTCAATCGACCTGCTGTTGCGGCGACCCGTAGGCGCGAACACTAGAGGCGCGCTTCCCGGGTAATATTCCACACAAATGAGGGGTAGCATTGGGAGGGCGTGACTGTCCATATCAATATCAATCGATGCTTCCACCGATCGTTGGCGCCCCTTATTGGGCGCATGGGCCGGGCCGGTCACGCCAATCGGGCGCCTTCTGGGCCGGGAGGCCGCGCTTGACCTCGGCAGGTCAAAAGCATAAAGGTTTGACCCGGTTCGGGCCGGGACCGTTGGGTGCCGGCGCATGCGGGCAAGTGTCGCAATTGGCACCAAATCATCTCGCTGCATTCTGCACGATTCCGAGGAGCTCGTGAGCCATTCAAAGCGATATTTCGAGGAGGCCGCCCGTATCGCCCGAGAGCTCGACCATACCGTGGTCGACCGGATTGCGGAGGAGCTTGCCGCCTTGCGCGAGCGCAATGGCCGACTCTTTTTGCTGGGCGTGGGCGGGAGTGCCGGCAACTGCAGTCATGCCGTCAATGATTTCCGCAAGCTCTGCGGGATCGAGGCCTATACGCCGGTCGACAACGTGTCGGAGCTCACGGCGCGCACCAACGACGAGGGCTGGGATACCGTGTTTGCCGCTTGGCTGCGCACCAGCCGTGCCAATGAGAAGGATGCCATTCTCATCTTCTCGGTGGGCGGCGGGGATGCCGAGCGCAACGTGAGCGCCAATCTCGTCCATGCCATCGACGAGGCCAAGGCGCGTGGCCTCAAAGTGTTCGGCGTGGTCGGCCGTTCGACCGGCTATACGGCCCGGGTGGGCGATGCCGTGGTTGTCGTTCCCACGGCCGACCCCGCGCGGGTGACGCCGCACTCCGAGGCGTTCCAGGCGGTGGTCTGGCACTGCCTGGTCTCGAATCCCATTCTCCAGATCAAGGGCACCAAATGGGAGACGGTGCTGGAAGCGCCAGCAGCCGGACGATGAGGCGCGCCGTCTTCCTGGATCGCGACGGCGTCATCAACCGCGCCGTCATCCGCAACGGCAAGAGCTACCCGCCGGGCTCGCTCGCGGAGTTCGAGATCCTTCCGGGCGTGCGCGAGGCGATCGCGGCGCTGCGCGAGGCCGGGTTCCTCGTCATCGTCGCGACCAACCAGCCCGACGTTGGGGCGGGCAGGCAGCGGGTCGAGGTGGTCGAGGCCATGCACGCGCGGCTGCGCCAGGAGCTCGCCGTCGATGACATACGCGTCTGCTATCATGTCGACGCCGACCGCTGCGAGTGCCGCAAGCCGCTCCCCGGCATGCTGCTCGACGCGGCGCGCTCATGGGACATTGCGCTGGGAGAGAGCTTCATGGTGGGCGACCGCTGGCGCGATGTCGAGGCCGGCCGGGCCGCCGGATGCCGCACGGCATTGGTCGACTATCCCTACGCCGAGTCCATCCCGGAGGCCGCCGACGTGACCGTCGACTCGCTCGCGGCCGCGAGCCGGTGGATTCTCGCGACCCTGCGCCCGGAATGAGCGTTCCGCGGCGCCGGAAAGGCGGCTGGTCCGCCTTGGACGCTTGATTCGGGCCGGGCTGTCGGCTAATGGAATGCCCGGGCAAGGTGGCGGCGAGGGATTGCGGCAGGCCGATCGTTTGTAGCTCAGCGCGCCGCCCTCAGCCTCGGGCGCGGGTCAGCGGCGGCGGGTATTCGGGGAATTTCAAACAAGGCGGGAGCTGATTGTGAAGACGATTCTGATCACCGGGGGCGCTGGATACGTCGGCAATCTATTGACGCCGCAACTGTTGGAGGCGGGCTACAAGGCCGTCGTTTACGACACGCTCTTCTACGGCAAGGAGACGCTGCCTCTCGGCCACCCGAACCTGACCGTGGTCGAAGGGGATATCCGTGACACGGCCAAGCTCGCGCGCCTTTTCAAGGGCGTCGATGTCGTCCTGCACCTCGCTTGCATTTCCAACGACCCGAGCTTCGAGCTCGACGAGGGCCTCAGCAAGTCGATCAACTTCGACTGCTTCGAGCCGATGGTGATTGCCGCCAAGTCGGCCGGCGTCAAGCGCTTCGTCTATTGCTCTTCGAGCTCGGTCTATGGCGTCAGCGACTCGCCGGACGTGACGGAGGATCATCCGCTCGTGCCGCTCACGCTCTACAACAAGTTCAAGGGCATGTGCGAGCCGCTTCTGTGGAAGCACCTGGCCCCCGGCTTCACCGGCGTCACCATTCGCCCCGCCACCATTTGCGGCTACAGCCCGCGCACGCGGCTCGATCTCTCGGTCAACATTCTCACCAACCACGCGGTCAACAAGGGCAGGATCACCGTCTTCGGCGGCGAGCAGAAGCGGCCGAACCTGCACATCCAGGACATGTGCGACGCCTACAAGCTCATGATCGAGGCGCCGGCGGACAAGATCTCGGGCGAGACCTTCAACATCGGCTACCAGAACCAGAAGATCATCGATATCGCCGAGATCGTGCGCCGCGTGGTGGAGGCGGAGTTCCCCGGGAAGCGGCCGATCGAGATCGTGCGCACCGAGTCGAACGACAACCGCTCGTATCACATCAATTCCGACAAGATCTTCCGCGTCCTCGGCTTCCGGCCCAAGCGCTCGATCGAGGATGCCGTGCGCGATCTGTGTCGGGCTTTCAAGGCCGGCAAGCTTCCCAACAGCTTCGACAACGACTGGTACTATAACGTCCGCACCATGAAGGCGATCAAGGCGGCATGAGCACCTCGGGCGGCTCGGTACCGGTTGCGGTCGTAACCGGGGGCGCCGGGTTCATCGGCAGCCACATGGTCGACCTGCTGCTCGAGCGCGGCTACCGCGTGCGGGTCATCGATAATCTCGTCGGCGGGCGCGAAGCCAATCTCGCGCATCACGCGGGCAACCCCCGGCTCAAGTTCGTCAAGGCCGACATTCGCAGCTTCCGGCCCGGCGATGCGCTCTTCGCCGACGCGAAGTACGTCTTCCATCTTGCCGGTATCGGCGACATCGTGCCCTCGATCGAGCATCCGCTCGAGTACATGTCCGTCAATGTGCAGGGCACGGCCCACATGTTGGAATGCGCCCGCGCGGCGCGCGTGGGCAAGTTCGTCTATGCGGCGTCCTCGTCCTGCTACGGTCTGGCCAAGACGCCGACGCGCGAGGACCATCCCATTAGGCCCCAGTACCCTTACGCGCTCAGCAAGTACCAGGGCGAGCAGGCGGCCTTCCACTGGCACCAGGTTTATGGGCTTCCGGTCAACGCGATCCGCATCTTCAACGCCTACGGCACGCGCTCGCGCACCTCCGGCGCCTACGGCGCCGTCTTCGGCGTGTTCCTGCGCCAGAAGCTCGCCGGCAAGCCCTTCACCGTGGTCGGCGACGGCAGCCAGAGCCGCGACTTTCTCTATGCCTCCGACGTCGCCACGGCCTTTCTCGCGGCGGCGGAAAGCGAGCGCGTGGGCGAGGTCTACAACCTCGGCGCCGGCCGCCCGCAGACGGTCAATCGCCTCGTCGAGCTCCTCGGCGGCGACAAGGTCCATATTCCCAAGCGGCCGGGCGAGCCCGATTGCACCTTCGCCGACATCGGCAAGATCAAGCGCGAGCTGGGCTGGGAGCCCAGGATCAGCTTCGAGGAGGGCGTTGCCCGCATCTTGCGGGAGATCGAGTACTGGCGCGAGGCGCCGCTGTGGGACCCCGAATCGATCGCCAAGGCGACGAGGACCTGGTTCACCTATCTCTCGAGTCCCGCGGAGCTCACGGACCATGACTGAGGACAGGCTCAAGAAAAAGATCAAGACCGTCGACGAGCTCTGCAAGGCGATCGGCGCGCGGCCGCGCGAGCATAAGGTGATCATGTGTCACGGCACCTTCGACATCGTGCATCCGGGTCACGTGCGTCATCTCATCTATGCCAAGAGCAAGGCCGACAAGCTCGTCGTGAGCCTGACCGCGGATACCCACGTCACCAAGGCCAATTTCCGCCCCTTCGTGCCCCAGGAGCTGCGCGCGCTGAACCTCGCCGCGCTGGAGATGGTCGATTACGTGATCATCGACACGGAAGCGAAGCCGCTTAAGAACCTGAGCGCGATCCAGCCCGATTATTTCGCCAAGGGCTACGAGTACGTGGCGGGCGGCATCGATCCGCGCACGAGGGAGGAGCTCGCCGTTCTCGAGAGCTACGGCGGCGAGTTCATCTATACCCCCGGCGACATCGTGTTCTCGTCCTCGGCGATCATCGAGAGCATGCCGCCCAATCTCTCGCTCGAGAAACTGCTGTCCGTGCTCGACGCGGAGGGTCTCAAGTTCTCCGATCTGCGCGCGGCGCTGAAGCGCTTCGGCCATATTCGCGTCCACGTGGTCGGGGACACCATCGTCGACAGCTATACGCAAACGACGCTTGTCGGGGGCACTACGAAGACGCCCACCTTCAGCGTGCGCTTCGAGAGCCAGACGGACTACGTCGGCGGCGCCGGCGTCGTCGCCAAGCACCTCGCGGCCACGGGTGCGGACGTCACCTTCACCACCGTCCTCGGCGAGGACAAATTCAAGGATTTCGTCCTCGAGGACCTCGCCAAGACCGGCATCAAGGTCAACGCGATCATCGATCCGACGCGCCCCACCACCAACAAGAATGCCTTCATCGCGGGAGGTTACCGGCTGCTCAAGGTCGATACCCTCGACAACCGCTCCATCTCCCAGCGGATCGTGGACGAGTTCCGCGACAAGATCGCCACGACCAAGGTCGACGCGGTCGTCTTCTGCGATTTCCGCCACGGCGTGTTCAACCGCCGCACCATCCCGCCGCTGGTCGAATGCATTCCGCAGGGCGCTTACCGGGTGGCCGACAGCCAGGTGGCGAGCCGCTGGGGCAACATCCTCGACTTCGAGGGCTTCGACCTCATCACGCCGAACGAGCGGGAGGCGCGCTTCGCGCTCGGCGACCAGGATTCGGTGGTGCGGCCTCTCGGGCTCGAGCTCTACAAGCAGGCGAAGTGCAAGACCCTCATCCTCAAGATGGGAGAGCGCGGGCTCATAACATATCGCATGATCCCGGAGACGGAGGAGGATTTCCGCGCCTTCTTCGTGGTCGACAGCTTCGCGGTAAACGTCGTCGATGCCGTCGGTTCGGGGGACGCGCTGCTCGCCTATGCGACCCTTGCGATGGTCGATACGAAGAACGAAGTCGTCGCCTCCGTGCTGGGCTCGATGGCGGCGGCCGTCGAGTGCGAGTACGACGGCAACATTCCGGTGTCGCCCGACGATGTGCGGCGAAAGCTCGACAGCGTGGAGAAGCGCGCGATCTTCGACTGATCGCGACGGGTGGGGAAGCATGCGCGTCATCGTCGTCGGACTGGGCGTGCAGGGCCACAAGCGCCGCCGCTTCGCCGGCGCCGATTTCGTCGCCGCGGTCGATCCCGTCAATCGGGAGGCGGAATACCTGAGCGTCGAGGACGTCCCGCTCGCCGATTTCGATGCGGCCCTTCTTTGCGTTCCCGACGAGCCCAAGATCGGGCTCTTGAGCTACCTCCTCGGCAACGGCAAGCACTGCCTCGTCGAGAAGCCGCTTTGGGCCGAGAACGATGCCGACATCGAGCGCCTCGCCACACTCGCGCGGGAGAAGCGCGCGCTCTGCTATACGGCCTATAACCACCGCTTCGAGCCCCATTTCGTGCGCATGCGCGATCTCATCGCCTCGGGGGAGCTCGGCGAGATCTACCGCTGCCGCATGTTCTACGGCAACGGCACCGCGCGTCTGGTGCGCGACTCGCGCTGGCGCGATCAGGGTGCGGGCGTGCTCCCCGACCTCGGCTCCCATCTCCTCGATACGGCCCGCTTCTGGTTCGGAGACATCGAGGACCGCTTCCGCGTCGCCTCGGCCCACGCCTTCGAGAATCGCTCACCCGATCACGTCGTCATCGATTCGGTCAAGGGGCGGCCGGCGCTCGAGTTCGAGATGACGCTTCTCATGTGGCGCAACCACTTCACCTGCGACATTCTCGCCGAGAAGGCGACCGCGCACATCCGCTCGCTCTGCAAGTGGGGGCCCGCGAGCTTCGTCAAGCGCACGCGCGTCCTGCCAAGCGGACGGCCGCTTGAGGAAGCGGTGACACTCGTCGAGGACGACCCGACCTGGGCCCTCGAATATGCGAATTTCAAGGAGCGCTGCATGCGCGGTCACGAAACCGACCTCGCGAACGATCTGTGGCTCAACCGCACGCTGCGCCGGCTCGGCGGTGCCGCGCTCACGGAGCTCGCGCGATGAGTGCCGCAGTGCCCGCCATCGGTTATGCGGGGATGACCCACCTCGGCCTCAACTCCGCCGTCGCCGCGGCGGAACGCGGCTTCGCGGTCGTCGGCTTCGATGCGGATGCGAGCCGCATCGCCCCTCTCGCGCGCGGCGAGCCGACGGTGATCGAGCCCGGGCTTCCCGAGCTCATGGCGAAGAATAGGGCACGCCTGCGCTTCACGAGCGAGGCGTCGGCACTTGCTTCATGCGAAGTCGTCTACATCTCTCCCGATGTCCCGACCGACGATACGGGGACGAGCGATCTGGCTCCGCTCCGTGCGCTCATTGCGGCCGTGGAGCCGCTGATGCGGGCGGATGCGGCGATGGTCGTGCTGAGCCAGGTGCCGCCGGGTTTCACCCGCGGCCTCGCGAGAGCGGAAAGCCGCCGCTTCTATCAAGTGGAAACCTTGATCTTCGGGCGCGCGGTCGAGCGGGCACTCCATCCCGAGCGCTTCATCGTCGGCTGCGCCGATCCCGCGCGTCCGCTTCCGCCGGCCTTCGCCGCCTTCCTCGCCAGCTTCGGCTGCCCCGTTCTGCCGATGCGCTACGAGAGCGCCGAACTCTGCAAGATCTCGATCAACTTCTTCCTCGTCGCCTCCATCAGCGCCGCCAACTCGCTCGCGGAGCTCAGCGAGCACATCGGCGCCGACTGGTCCGAGATCATGCCGGCGTTGCGCCTCGACAAGCGCATCGGCGCGCAGGCCTATATCGCCCCCGGCCTGGGGATCGCGGGCGGCAACTTGGAGCGCGATCTCGCCACCTTCGTGCGCATGGGAGGAGAGACCGGCACGGACGTCGGGGTGGTGCTCGCCTGGCAGGCCAACAGCCGGCACCGCCGCTTCTGGGCGCTCCGCCGGCTGCACGAGACCGTGCTGTCGCGAAGGACGGACCCGTTGATCGGCGTGCTCGGCCTTGCCTACAAGGAGGACACCCACTCGACCAAGAACTCGCCCTCATTGGCGCTCATCGCCGAGCTCAAGCCCTTCCGCTTGCGCGCCTTCGATCCCGCGGTCAAGGTAGAGCCGGACTGGCACCCGGCACTCGCGCAAGCAAAGGACGCGCTCGATGCCTGCAGGGGTGCCGACGCCGTGATCATCATGACCCCGTGGCGGCCGTTCAAGGCGCTCGCACCTGCGGCGATGGCAGAGGTCATGACGGGGCGCGTCGTCATCGATCCTTTTGGCGTGCTCGACGGCAAGGCCGCCGCCGCCGCGGGGCTCGAGCATCATCGCTTGGGGGCACCCGGGGGCTGAGGCACCCGCTCGCGAGGAAGCGACCATGCTCGAGCATCGCAACGCAAACCCGGCTCTTCCCAAGCGCGTCGTGGTGTTGGGAGCGCGGGGCATCATCGGCAAGGCGCTCGTGGCGCGCCTCAAGGCCGAATCGGCTCCGCTCCTGGCGCTGAGCTCGTCCGACATCGATCTGCTCGACGAAGCCGCCGCGGAGCGGCTGCGCAGCCTGCTGCGCCCCGGCGATGCGTTGGTCGTGCTCGCGGCCTTGACACCGGACAAGGGCCGCGACATCGCCACCTTCATGAGGAATCTGCGCATGGGCGAGGCGATCGCAAGCGCACTCGGCGACGGCGGATGCGACCAAGTGATCTACTTGAGCACGGACGGCGTCTATCGCCTGGGGCCCCAGTTGATCACCGAGGCCGCGCCCGCCGATCCGCCCGAGCTATACGGCGCCATGCACAAGGCGCGCGAGGTCATGCTCGCATCCGTGGTCGAGCCCGCGCGTTTGGCGATCCTGCGCGCGACCATGGTGCTCGCGCCAAACGACACGCACGGCTCATACGGCGCCAACCGCTTCCGCCGCCAGGCGCGCGAGAGCGGCAAGATCACCTTGAGCGGCCAGGGCGAGGAGACCCGCGACCAGATCTATCTCGACGATCTGACAAGCCTGATCCGGTCGGTGCTCGCCCATCGCAGCCACGGCCTGCTCAACGCGGCGAGCGGGGTCTCGCTGAGCTTCCTGGAGGTCGCCCGGCTGGTTGCGGAGCAGTTCGCACAAAGGCCGGAGATCGTCTTCACGCCGCGCACGATGCCGGTCACCCACCGCCATTACGACATCACGGCGACGCGTCGCGCCTTCCCCACCTTCCGCTTCACCGCCCACGCCGATGCGATCGCCCGCGTGCACCGCGCGGAAGGGCTTTAGCGTCCGCCTACTTCGCCGCGAGGCCGAGGCTGCGCAGCGAAAGCCCCAGAGGCCGGGGGTCCGGTGCGATGCCGAGGGCCTTCGGCGGGCGCGTATCCGAGAGCTCGAGCGTAATCCGCAGCGGGCCCGGGCCGGCGAGGAGCGCGTGGGGGACGGCGAGCGTCCGCTCGGCTATCGCCTCGCCTTGTTTGAACTGGAGCGTGCCCACGGCCGTGCCGTTGACCAGCACGGTTGCTGCGACCTCCGGCCGGGAAGGCCCCGTGAGAGCCGACGCGGTGATCGCCAAGACGCCATCGCCCGCGGGAGGCGGAGCGAGCCCCAGACTGAGCTCGGCGCTCGGGCCGACGCTCCAGGTGCCGGTTGCATCCGGAGCGAGCCAGCCGTCGCCGAGATAGGGCCCGGCCGTTCCGTCGCGCGTGAAGTCGAGCATCGTACCCAGCAGGTAAGGAGCCGCCGCCGGCGCGCGCGCGTCGCCGAGCTGGACCGTGCGCACGAAGAGGCCGAGCCGGCGCGGATCCGACGACAAGCCGAGCTCGCGCGGCGACTTCGGCTCGGCGAAGCGAAAGGCGAGATGGAGCGGTGCTTCGCGGCGCATGAGCGCGGCAGGGATGAAGAGCGAGCGCGGCCGCTCGGGCTGGCCCGCGACGAAGAGCCAGTGACCGAGCGGTGCCTCGTTGGCGAGGACGGTCGTCTCGAGGACCGGCTGCTCGGGCGGCGTGAAGGCTTGGGCGGTGACGGTGAGGCGGGCGCCCTCGGCCGGCACGCGCTCCAGCTCGAGCGCGAGCTCGGCCTCGGGCGAGAGCGTCCAGGTGCCGGAAGCATCCGGGCTCGACCAGCCGTGCTCGAGGCAAAGCCCCGATGTGCCGCCCTCGCCGAAATCGATGACGCTGTCCCACGCATAAGGCGGGCGTTCCATCCCCATCCACAGCAACGCCCGCCAATGGCCGAGGAGGACGTCGCCGACCATGAAGCCCTCGCGCTGGAGTCCGATGCGCCGCCAGCGCTCGATGGCGGCGACCGTCGCCTCCGGCAGCGCCGCGTGCCCGGTGCCGCGCCAAGTGAGGATGTAAAAGGACGGGGTCTCGGCATAGAGATCGAAATAGAGCGGCAAGTTCCGGGCGCGCATGAGCGGACTCAAGCCCGGCGCCCAAAAGTCGATGTTGTGCTTCTCGACGAGGAAGAAGTCGATGCCGAGCGAGCGGTAGACCTCCTTGGCGCGCTCGGGCGCCGAGAATACCGCATCGCGGAAGCGGCGGGCGAAGGCGGACTCGTATTGATGGACCAATTTGTTTCGCGGCAGGAGAGGAGAGAACATGCAATACGACATCGAGGTATAGCCGTTGAGGTGCAGCACCGGTGCGTCGCCCGGCACCGCGCGGGCGATCTCGAGACATTTGTCGAAGGGTGCGCTGGGGGCGGCGATGCTGGCCTCGCGGCCGTCAAGGCCGGCGAGATAGCGCGCGACCGCGAGCGGCGGATGCTCTTTCGCCTCGCGCACAAGTGCCGTCCCCGCCAAGAGGAGCGAAAGCGCCGTCACGGCCTCGAGCAGAGCGGGCGCAAGAGCCAGGCGCCGGAGGGGGAGAACGCCGACGCCCACCTCTCTCCGCTCCAGCCAACGCGCGAACAGCCCCGCAAACACCAGTCCTAGCGCCGGG
>DATEQI010000176.1:0-5358 GCA_035272805.1 Alphaproteobacteria bacterium
AGCGTGAAGACGCTTATTCCGCCGTAGATGGAGCGCCCGACTTCGGAGAGCGAAAGTCCGGAGCCGACAAAAGCCGTCGAGGCGCCGAGGCCCATCGCGACGAGGACCGGCGCGCCGGCGATGACCAGCACGAGAAAGACGGCGAGCATGACGATCGTCATCGAACGGTAACCTCTTCCGAATGATGGGCTGAGGCGAGCGACAATGGCGCGCGGATCAATTGCGGCAGATCGCGCAGGGTGTGGTACAGACCGAGCGCTGCACCCGTCGGCAGGCACGCATAGACGACCCAGAGATAAATCCCCGACGCTGGGCCCGTCTGGATCATCTCACCCGAGGCGAACAGATACCCGGCGACCGCAAGCACCGCGAAGAACAGGAAGGAAGTGATCCAGGACACCCACGCCGTCGCGATACCTATGGCCTCGCTCAGGTGGGCAAAAAGGCGCACCTCGATATGCGCGCGGTCGCGCTGCGCGATCGCGATCCCGATAAGGGTAAGCCACGCGAACATATACGTGGCCACCTCACTCGACCATGACAGCGGGTCCGAGAGCACGTAGCGAAAGAGGACTTGCAGCAGAACGTCGACGATGATCGCTGCCAGGAGACAGATCGCGAGGACGTTCTCAACATGACGAATGCCCTCATCGATCCGATCCCAGCTACTGCGTTGCCTCGACGATGTCATAGAGGCCACCAAGATCTCCCTTGTTCTGAGCCCAGATTGGCTTCACTTTGCGCTGAAAAGCCGGGATATCGGCCTCGTTGATGAGCGTGCCCATCGAAGTGGCGCGCGCGTAGTCGGCGTTCTCCGCTTCGAGCCATATCTTTCGCTCGTATGCGACGACCTCACGCGCGACATCGTAGAAGATCTTCTGGATCCTCGCCGGCTGCGCGTTGAACCACTTCGCGCTCGCGAATAATGGATCGACGCCGAAGAAATGTTGCGTCTTCGTAAAGTACTTCGCTACCTCGATGTGCTTCATCGAGATGTAGTAGGGAACCGAGTTCTCGGCGGCGTCGACCACGCCTTGCTGCAGCGCGTTGTATACCTCGGCAAACTCGATTGGCGTCGACTGGGCGCCCAGGAGATTGAAGGTCGCGATCATGATCTTGTCGGGCTGCACGCGAATCTTCAGCTTCATCGCGGCGAATTCGTCTGGTGTCTTGAAAGCGCCCTGCCGGTTGTACACGTCGCGAATCCCGGAATCATAGAAGCCGAGAGTGACGAAGCCGTAAGGCGCCGCAGCCTTTCCGTAAGCGTCGCCCAGTTTGCCGTCGAGCGCTGCGAAGAGCTTCTCGCGCGTCGTGTACAGATACGGAAGACTGAAAATGCCGAGCGCCTTGTCGTAGGTCGTCGGGAAGCCCTGGCCGCTCTTTGCCAGCTCGAGCGTCCCATTACGGACTTGCTCGTTCATTTGCGTATGGCCGCCCAACACGCTGTTTGGGAAGATCTTGATCTCGTATTCGCCCTTGGTCTCTTCGTTGATGCGCTTGGCGAAGAAGACGTGGGCGGCGTATTCCGGGTTGTCGGTGGGCGTGATGTCGCCGAGCCGGACCGTAATCGGCGCGGCGGCCTTGACGTACTTCGGCGCAAAAATCGCTACAGCCGCCCCACCAAGCGCGGCAAGCGACTGTCGACGCGTCAACTTCGCTCGCTTCAGCGCCCTGATTGTTCCCATGGGAGATCCTCCGGTCTTATCTTGAGCCGTCGTTCCCCAGACGACATGAGTTTAGCCCTCCTTGGCTCCCCTGGGCAATACGAAGCCCCGCGAGTGTCGCTGACACGCGGTATGTCCGGTCCTCGTGACACACGAACCGTCCGGATTTTGAATCGCTCCAAAGCAGGGGGGCGAGGTTGAGACGTAGAGAGCTGTTGCCAGGACTGAGAGCGATGAGGCTCGTGGCAATATTGGCGCGCTGGATCTCACCGCTCGACGAGGCTCGGATGCGCGCCGTCGACGAGGCGGTGGCGCTCGAGCACGAGGGCGCGCAGGCGCGCGCGCGGGACCTTGCCTTGCGCGTTCTTGGGGAGACTCTCGACGGTCAGATAGAAGCGCGGCTGCTTGTATTTGGCGAGCCCCGCCAACGCTTCGCGCGCGCGCGCGGGCCAATCCGCGGGTGCCGCCTCGGCGACGGCCACGATCACCTCGCCCCAATATTCCGACGGCAGCGAGATCACGCTGACGGCCCCACCTGCGGCACTTGCGGCGAGTGCCGTCTCGATCTCCTCCGGGTGGACCTTGTAGCCGCCCGATTTGATCACGTCGGCGCTGCGGCCGACGAGGTGCAGCCGGCCGCGCGCATCCAGGTGTCCGAGGTCGCCCGTGGCGTGAAACTCGCCCTCGCCCTGCGGGTGGAAGCCGCCCTCGTCGATGGTGCCGATCAGCATATGGCGCGCCCTGAGATGCACCTCGCCGACCTCGCCCTCGGCGCACGCGCCGCCCTCCTCGCGCCGCACCTCGATCTCGACCCCGCTGCCGGGCCAGCCGACGCAGAAGCCGTCGCCCGCGGCCTCGTTCATGTAGTAGTCGTCACAGGCCTGGGGTGAGAGCGTCGCAATCGGGTTCGTCACCTCGGATTTGCCGTAGGTCACCCGCACGACGGGCCCGAAGAGCGCGCGCGCACGGCGATAGACGGCGGGCGTCAAGGGTGCGGTGCCGCAGAAGACCGTGCGGATGCCCTCGAAGCGGCGGCCCTCGAAGGCCGTAGTGAGCTTGGCGAGCACGGTCGGGGGGGCGAAGAGGTGGTCGACGCTGCCCCTTGCGAGGATGGGCTCGACCGCTGCGATGTCGACGCCGTCCAGCAGCGTCACCGCGGCGCCGCGATCGAGAAAGCAGTAGGCGAGGAGGCCTGCGCCGTGCGTGAAGGGCGTCATCAGGAGAATCCGGCTGCCGGGCCTCGGCATGTAGGCGAGGCTTGCGCGCAACAGCAGGTGGCCGAGCCAGCGCCGCGCGTGCGAGGTCACGATCGCCTTGGGCCGGCCGGTGGTGCCGGAGGTGAAATTGATGCGGCCCCACGCTTCGCCCGGCACCGGCGCGAAGCCGGCGAGCGGGGCCCCGCACTCCGCGACGGCATCGACGGTCAAGACGGCACAGCCGAGCGCGCGGAAGAAATCGGCCTCCGCCGCACTGGTCACCACGCGGCGCACGCCCGCGAGCTTGATGAAATAGCGCTTCTCCTCTGGGCCCAAGGCCGGATTGAGGCCGGTCTCGGCGGCACCCACGAGCTTGACGGCGTAGCTCGTCCACACCGCGGGAATGCCGTTCCTGAGGCATGTTGCGACCGGCTCGCCGGGCTTGACCCCCGCGGCGCTCAGCTCCGTGCCGAGTGCGGCAGCCTTGGCGCCGAGTGCCGCGAAGGTGAGCTCGCGGACGCCGTCCGAAACGCATGGGAGAGCGGCAAAGGCATCGCTCGCCGCTTTCAGGTCCTGCGCCCAAGGGATGGTCGAGAGCATCCTAAGCAACCGCCAAGCTTCCACTTTGTTAAGGGGAAGGAATTTACCACGGAGGCACGGAGGTCGCGGAGAAGATATTCAGTCTTTTCACCCTTCTCCGTGCCCTCCGTGTCTCCGTGGTGATAATCTCCAGGGAACATCGCAAGCGGGGGATGCATCGATGACGGCAAGCTACGAGACGATCCTCACCGAGATGGCGCAGCCGGGTCTTCTGGTGGTGACGCTCAACCGGCCCGAGGTCGGCAACGCGAAGAACACGAAAATGGGACGCGAGCTGCTCGAGCTGTGGAGCGGCCTCATCGCGGAGCCGGGCGAGGTGCGGGCGGTCGTGCTCACGGGGGCCGGCGGGCGCATCTTCTGCGCGGGCGGCGACCTCAAGGAGCGCCACGGCATGACCCAGGCCCAGTGGCAGGCGCAGCACGAGATCTTCGAGCGCTGCTATTGGGCGCTTCTCGATTGCCCGGTTCCGGTCATCGCCGCGGTCAACGGGCACGCCTACGGCGGCGGCCTGGAGACGGTGCTCGCCTGCGATTTCGCCTACGCCGCGCGCACGGCGCGCTTCGCACTCACCGAGGTCACTCTCGGCATCATGCCGGGGGCAGGGGGGACGCAGCTCCTGCCACGCGCGGTCGGCGAGCGCCGCGCCAAGGAGATCATCCTGACGGGAAGACCCTTCAGCGCGGCCGAGGCCTTGGCATGGGGTGTGGTCAACCGGGTCTGCGAGCCCGATCGGCTGATGACGGAAGTGCTCGAGACGGCAGCCGCGATCTGCGCCAACGCGCCGCTCTCGGTGCGCCAGGCCAAGAAGTCCATGCATGTCGGCCTGCAGCTCGACCTCAAGAGCGCGTTCCTCTTCGAGATCGAGGCTTACAACCGCCTGGTGCCGACGGAGGACCGCCTTGAGGGCGTCGCCGCCTTCAACGAGAAGCGCAAGCCGGAGTTCAAGGGGCGCTAGCCCGGGAAGTGTTCTGGTTCTGAAATTCACGAAATCAGGAAAACACTTGTCATTGCGAGGCGCCCGAAGGGCGCCGAAGCAATCCAGAAAGGGTTTCACACCAGGCGCACTGCCCCGGCGTACGCCGGGATTCGCTGCGCTCGCAATGACGTTTATTTCCGGGTGAGACGAACTTCGGAATCGGGACACTAGCGGACGATCCGCCTATGGTAATCTCCTTGCCATGACCGAAGGCTCGAGCGTAGACGGCTTTCTCGCGACGGTCCCGAGGTTCGCGCGCTTCGGCCAGATCCTCGATCCGAAGCTCTATGCGGCGCTGCCGGACGACTGGGTCGTCGGGCTCTCGGACGTGGTCGGCTCGACGCGGGCGATCGAGGCCGGCAATTATAAAAAAGTCAACATGGCGGGAGCGGCCGTCATCGCGGCGGTGTCGAACGTGCTCGGCAACGTGCCCTATCCGTTCGTGTTCGGCGGAGACGGCGCAAGTTTTGCCCTGCCTTCGCACATGGCGGCGGTGGCGCGCGATGTGCTCGCCTGCACCGCGGCCTTTGTCGCCGAGGTCTATGAGCTCGAGCTGCGCATAGCCGAGGTGCCGGTCGCAGCCATCCGGGCCGCCGGCTTCGACATTCGCCTCGCGCGCTTCGCCGCGTCTGCCGACCTCGACTACGCGATGTTCTCGGGCGGCGGCCTCTGCTGGGCTGAGGCGCGGATGAAGGCCGGCGAATTCGCCATCCCGCCCGGGCCGCCCGGGTGTCGCCCGGACTTGAGCGGGCTCTCCTGCCGCTTCGAGGCGATGCCGGCGCGCCGCGGCGTCATGTTGTCGATCATCGTGCGGCCGGCGCAATCCGGCCCGTCCGCAGAGGGGAGCGCCGCCGCCTACCGGGTGGTGGTCGAGAATATCGTCCGCCTGGTCGAGGAGAGCCCGGACATGGCGCGCCCGGTG
>DATEQI010000177.1:0-6067 GCA_035272805.1 Alphaproteobacteria bacterium
CGCGCGGGCTCGACCCCGACCTCGTCAAGCGCCTCGAGCATCAGTTCGGCTTCGATCAGCCGATGTGGAAGCGCTTCCTCCTGATGATGGGCGACTACCTGCGCTTCGATTTCGGCCAGAGCTTCTTCCGCGACCAGAGCGTCGTCAGCCTGGTGCTCGACAAGATGCCGGTGTCGATCTCGCTCGGCCTGTGGACCACGCTGCTCGTCTATCTCATCTCGATCCCGCTCGGCATCGCCAAGGCGATGCGCGACGGCGCGCGCTTCGACGTGTGGACGAGCACGGTGATCGTGGTGAGCTACTCGATCCCGAGCTTCCTCTTCGCCATCCTGCTCATCGTGCTCTTCGCGGGCGGCAGCTACTTCCAATGGTTTCCCTTGCGCGGCCTGGTTTCCGAGAGCTGGCACCAGCTCGATCTCCTGCACAAGCTCACCGACTATCTCTGGCACATGGTGCTGCCCATCATGGCACTCGTGATCGGCGGCTTCGCCTCGCTGACCATGCTGACCAAGAACTCCTTCCTTGCGGAGATCAGCAAGCAATACGTGCTCACCGCGCGCGCCAAGGGCCTCTCCGAGCGGCGCGTGCTCTACAACCACGTCTTCCGCAACGGCATGCTGATCGTGATCTCGGGCTTTCCCGGCGCCTTCATCGGCATCCTCTTCACCGGCGCCTTGCTCATCGAGGTCATCTTCTCCCTCGACGGGCTCGGCCTCTTGGGCTTCCAGGCGACCATCAACCGCGACTATCCGGTGATCTTCGGCACGCTCTTCTTCTTCACCCTCCTCGGCCTCGTCACCAATCTCATCGGCGACCTCACTTACGTGCTGGTCGACCCCCGCATCGATTTCGAGGCGCGGGAGACCTGAGATGGCGGAGACCTCCAGCCTTCTCGGCATTCCCCTTCGGCTCACGCCGATCAACGCGCGGCGGCTTGCCAACTTCCGCGCGAACGCGCGCGGCTTCTGGTCGTTCTGGCTCTTCCTCGTCCTCTTCGTGCTCAGCCTCTTCGCGGAGTTCATCGCGAATGACCGGCCCCTCCTCGTCTCCTATGACGGCCGTCTCTACGTCCCGGTCCTCAACGACTATGCGGAGACGACCTTCGGCGGCAGCTTCCCGACCGAGGCGGACTACCGCGACGCCGCGGTCCAGAAGCTCATCCGCGAGAAGGGCTGGATGCTCTGGCCGCTCATCCCCTACAACTACTCGACGGTGGTCTACGACCTGCCGGGGCCGGCCCCCTCCCCGCCGACGGCCGAGGATTGGCTCGGCACCGACGACCAGGCGCGCGACGTGGTCGCCCGCCTCATCTACGGCTTCCGCATCTCGGTGCTGTTCGGCCTGGTGCTCACCGTGCTGAGCTCGATCGTCGGCGTGCTCGCCGGCCTGGTGCAAGGCTACTTCGGCGGCAAGGTCGACCTCTTCGGTCAGCGCTTCATCGAGATCTGGTCGGGCCTGCCGGTGCTCTTCCTCCTCATCATCCTCTCGAGTCTCGTCGAGCCCAACTTCTG
This sequence comes from Alphaproteobacteria bacterium, assembly GCA_035272805.1. Lineage (GTDB taxonomy): Bacteria > Pseudomonadota > Alphaproteobacteria > JACZXZ01 > JACZXZ01 > DASPPM01. Next base: position 1,512 of record DATEQI010000177.1, read on the forward strand.
GTGGCTCCTCGGCATCATGCTGCTCTTCAGCTGGACCTCGCTCGTCGGCGTGGTGCGCGCCGAGACGCTGCGCGCGCGCAACTTCGTCTATGTGCGCGCGGCGCGCGCCATGGGGGCGACGAACTGGACCATCATGACGCGGCACGTCATGCCGAACGCCATGGTCTCGACGCTCACCTTCATGCCGTTCATCCTGAACGGCTCGATCGCCACGCTCACCTCGCTCGACTTCCTCGGCTTCGGCCTGCCGCCGGGCTCGCCCTCCCTCGGCGAGCTCCTGGCGCAAGGCAAGAACAACCTCCAGGCGCCGTGGCTCGGCCTGACCGGGTTCTTCGTCCTCGGCACCATGCTGAGCCTGCTCATCTTCGCGGGCGAGGCGGTGCGCGACGCGCTCGACCCGCGCAAGGTGTTCGGCGAAGGCCGGCCGGCGGAGGTGGCCGAGGTCAAGGGGGCTGCAGCCCTGCGCGAGGCGGCGAAAGGCGGGCTCCTTCAGGTGGACGATCTCTCGGTCAGCTTCGCCATGCCGGGCGGGGAGGTGGAGGCGGTGCGCCACGTCTCCTTCTCGCTCGATGCGGGCGAGACGCTCGCCATCGTCGGCGAGTCGGGCTCCGGCAAATCGGTCACCGCCCTCTCGCTCCTCCAGCTCCTGCCCTATCCCAAGGCGCGCCACCCCTCCGGCTCCATCCGCTTCAAGGGCGAGGAGCTCCTCGGCGCCACGGGCGCGGTGATGAGCCGCATCCGCGGCAACCGCATCGCCATGATCTTCCAGGAGCCGATGACGGCGTTGAACCCGCTGCACAGGGTCGAGCGCCAGGTCGCCGAGGTGCTGACCTTGCACAAGGGGCTGTCGGCGGAGGCGGCGCACCGGCGCGTGCTCGAGCTCCTCGAGCTCGTCGGCATCCGCGACGCGGCGGCGCGGCTCGGCGCCTTTCCCCACGAGCTCTCGGGCGGCCAGCGCCAGCGCGTCATGATCGCGATGGCGCTCGCCAACGAGCCGGACATCCTGATCGCGGACGAGCCCACGACGGCGCTCGATGTCACCATCCAGGCGCAGATTCTCGCCCTCCTGAAGCGCCTGCAGAAGCAGATGGGGATGGCGATCATCCTCATCACCCACGATCTCACCATCGTGCGCAATTTCGCCGACCGGGTCGCGGTGATGAACGCCGGACGCTTCGTCGAGAGCGGCACCGTCACGCAGGTGTTCAGGGAGCCGCGTCACGCCTATACGCGCCACCTGCTCGCGGCCGAGCCCAAGGGCCGCCCGCCCGCCGCCGCGGCGGACGCGCCCGTCCTCATCGCCACGGAGGACTTGCGCGTCTGGTTCCCCGTGCGAGCCGGCGTGCTGCGCGGCATCAAGGGCTTCATCAAGGCCGTCGACGGCGTCAGCCTCACGCTCCGCGAGGGGCACACGACGGGCGTCGTCGGCGAGTCGGGCTCCGGCAAGACGACGCTCGGCTTGGCACTTTTGCGCCTGCAGCCGCCGGAGGCGTTGCGCGACGCCTCGGGTGCGGTGCACCCCCCGCCCATCACCTTCGCCGGGCGGCGCATCGAGGCGCTGTCCTCGCGCGTGCTGCGCCCCTTGCGGCGCGACATGCAGATCGTCTTCCAGGATCCCTTCGACAGCCTGAGCCCGCGGCTCACCATCGACGAGATCGTGGGCGAGGGGCTCGCCGTGCACCGCATCGGCTCGGGCGCGCGCGAGCGCGAGGAGATGATCACGGCGGCACTCCGCGAGGTCGGGCTCGATCCCGACACGCGGCATCGCTATCCCCACGAGTTCTCCGGCGGCCAGCGCCAGCGCGTCGCCATCGCGCGCGCGATGGTGCTCACGCCGCGCTTCGTCGTGCTCGACGAGCCGACCTCGGCCCTCGACATGTCGGTGCAGGCGCAGATCGTCGATCTTTTGCGCGAGCTGCAGCAGAAGCACAAGCTCGCCTATCTCTTCATCAGCCACGACCTGCGCGTCATCCGCGCCATGGCGGACGAGGTCATCGTCATGCGCGCGGGCGAGGTCGTCGAGCAGGGGCCGGCCGAGCGCATCTTCGAGGCGCCGCAGCATGCCTACACCAAGGCGCTCATGGCCGCCGCCTTCCATCTGGAAGCCGTCGAGACCGGCGTGGTAAGCGTGTAGCGTCCCAGTCCGGAAGTTCGTCGCACTCGAAGATAACCGTCATTGCGAGCGTAGCGAAGCAATCCAGGCGTCAGGTGTGAAACCCATTCTGGATTGCTTCGGCGCCCTTCGGGCGCCTCGCAATGACGAGTGTTTTTCTGATGTCGTGAATTTTGGAACCGGTACACTAGCGCGCGCAGCAAGCGAGGACTCCCCACCCATGGCCCTTCTCTTCAAGTCCGACAGCGATCGCATCGAGTGGTGGCGGCGCGAGCTCGGCGAGCGCATGCCCGAGGTCGAGATCCGGTGCTGGCCCGAGGTGGGCGACCCCAGGGAGATCGAGTTCGCGCTGGTGTGGAACATGCCGCGCGGCGCGCTCGCGGGCTTCCCCAACCTGCGCGTGATCTTCTCGTTGGGCGCGGGCGTCGATCATCTCTTCGCCGACCCCGAGCTGCCGAAGCAGGTGCCGATCTGCCGCGCGGTCGACGAATTTCTGACCCTGCGCATGAGCGAGTACGTGGCTCTTCACGTCTTGCGCTACCACCGGCGCCAGCCCGAGCTCGAGGAGCTGCAGCGCCGCGGCGAATGGAAGGAGCTCTATACGCCGACCGCCTCCGAGCGCGGCGTCGGCATCATGGGGCTCGGCGCGCTAGGTGCGAATGCGGCAAGCGCACTCGCGGGCCTCGGCTTCAAGGTGGCGGGCTGGAGCCGCACGCCGAAGCGGCTCGAAGGTGTGGAGAGCTTCCACAATGCCGCGGGCCTGGCCCCCTTCCTCGCCCGCAGCGAAATCCTCGTCTGCCTCCTGCCGCTCACGCGCGCGACCGAGGGCATCCTTTCGGGCGCGCTCTTCGCCGGCCTCCCCAAGGGTGCCGCCCTCATCAACGCGGCGCGCGGCAAGCATCTCGTGGAGGCCGACCTGCTCGCGGCCCTCGCCTCGGGCCAGCTCGCCTACGCCGCCCTCGACGTCTACCAAACGGAGCCGTTGCCGCCCGAGCATCCCTTCTGGCGCCATCCGCGCATCACCTTGAGCCCGCACATCGCCAGCATCACCGACCCGCGCACCACCGCGGCCCTCGTCGCCGAGAACGTGCGGCGCTACCGCGCGGGCGAGCCGCTGCTCTATACCGTCGACGCGGAGCTCGGGTATTAGAGTCTGTGGACATTTCCTTTCCGGTTTGTCGTTCCAGACAAGCAAATCATCGCACATGCGATGATTTGCACGATCCGGAATCCATGCCCGAGGAAGCGCGAACCCTGCCATGGATTCCGGATAGCAAGGCTCGCGACCGGGAAAAGCTAGGCTTTTCCCGGGGCTCGCCTAAGCTTCCGGAATGACGACGAGCTTGAATGTCGACAGGCGCTAATGTTCCGATTCGGAAGTTCGTATCACCCGGAAATAATCGTCATTGCGAGCGCAGCGAAGCAATCCAGGGCGCTTGCTGCGAAATGCACTCTGGATTGCTTCGGCGCCCTTCGGGCGCCTCGCAATGACAACTGTTTTCCTGATGTGGTGAATTTCAGAACCAAGACACTAGCGCTTCTTGCGCTTGCCGCCGAAGCGTGCCTCGAGGAGCGCGAAAAGTGCCCGCATGGCGAGCCCTTCCCCGCCCTCGGGCCGGCCGGGGCGCGCTTTCGCGTTCCAGGCGTAGCTGTCGATATGGGCCCAGGGGGTGCGCGGGCTCACGAACTGCTCGAGGAAGAGGGCGGCGGCGATCGAGCCGGCAAAGCTGCCGTCGGGGGCGTTGCTCAAGTCGGCGATTTTGCTCTCGAGCATGCGGCGGTAGGGGCGCCAGAGCGGGAGGCGCCAAAGCGGGTCCTCTTCGGCCTCGCCGTGACGCAAGAGCTCGCTAGCGAGTCTCTCGTCGTTCGAGAAGAGGGCGGGCAGCTCGGGGCCGAGTGCTATGCGGGCGGCACCCGTGAGGGTCGCGCAATCGAGGATCACGGCCGGCCGCTCGGAATCCGCCTCCGCGAGCGCGTCGGCGAGCACGAGTCGGCCCTCGGCGTCGGTGTTGCCGATCTCGACCGTGATCCCCTTGCGGCTCTTGACCACGTCGAGCGGCCGCATGGCGTTGCCGGCCACGCTGTTCTCGACCGCCGGCACCAACAGGCGCAGGCGCACGGGAAGGCCGGCCGCCATGACCATGGAGGCGAGCCCGAGCATGGTCGCGGCCCCGCCCATGTCCTTCTTCATCATGAGCATGCCGATCGCGGGCTTGAGGTCGAGCCCGCCCGAGTCGAAGCACACGCCCTTGCCGACAAGCGTCAGCTTGGCCCCCGCCTTGTCGCCCCACACCAGGTCGATCAGGCGCGGCGCGCGCGTGGACGCGCGCCCGACCGCGTAGATGAGCGGGTAGTTCCGCGCCAAGAGACGCTCGCCCTCGATCACCTCGATCTTGGCCCGGTTGCGGCGCGCGAGCGCGCCTGCGGCCTCGGCGAGCTCGGC
>DATEQI010000178.1:0-7011 GCA_035272805.1 Alphaproteobacteria bacterium
CCGCTCCATGACAATCGAAATCCGCGAGGGGCGCGGCGTGGGCCCGCTGAAGGACCACATCGACCTTCATCTGGAACATCTCGATCCCAAGCTGATCCACCAGCGGCTGCCCGGGATCGCCGACACCGCGCGCATCTTCGCCGGCGTCGATGTGACCAAGGAACCGATCCCGGTGCTGCCCACCTGCCACTACAACATGGGCGGCATCCCGACCAACTACCACGGCGAGGCCTTGACGCGGCTCGACGGCAATCCGGACCATGTGGTGCCCGGGCTCATGGCGATCGGCGAGGGGGCCTGCGTCTCGGTGCACGGCGCCAACCGGCTCGGCTCGAACTCGCTCCTCGACATCGTGGTCTTCGGCCGCGCCGCAGCCCTGCGCGCCGTCGAGGTGGTCAAGCCGGGCGAGCGCCTGAAGCCCCTCGCCAAGGGTGCGGGAGAGGCGGCCGTGGCCCGCCTCGACCGTCTGCGCCACGCCGACGGCTCGACGCCGACCGCCGAGCTGCGCCTCGAGATGCAGCGCACGATGCAGCGCGACTGTGCCGTCTTCCGCACCGGCGCCGTCCTCGCGCAAGGCCTCAAGAAGCTCGACGAATGCTGGCAGAAGCGGGCCGACCTCAAGGTGAGCGACCGCTCGCTCATCTGGAACAGCGACCTTATGGAGACGCTCGAGCTCGACAACCTCTTGGCCCAAGCGCTCTGCACCATCGCCGCCGCGGCGCAGCGCACCGAGAGCCGGGGAGGGCACGCGCGCGAGGACTACCCCGAGCGCGACGACGCGCATTGGCTCAAGCACAGCCTGGTCTGGCTCGACGCGAGCGGCAAGCTCCGCCATTCCGACCGTCCGGTGCACTTGCAGCCGCTCACCAACGAGGTGCAGTCCTTCCCGCCCAAGGCGCGGGTGTATTAGGCAGGGCAGCGATCACCACGGAGACACGGAGGCCACGGATAAGCAAGCTTTCAGCGCAGAGGTCGCAGAGGATGCGCAGAGGTCGCAAGGTATAAATTTCCCCTCCGCGTCCTCTGCGCATCCTCTGCGACCTCTGCGCTAAGCCTTTCCTCTGTTCTTCTCCGTGACCTCCGTGGTGAATCCCCTTAGCTTGCCGAAACAAGGAACGAGCCGATGGTCGAATTCACGCTTCCCGCCAACTCCAAGGTGCGTGCCGGCAAGGCCCATGCGGGACCGGCAGGCGCCAAGCAGCCCAAGGTCTTCAAGATCTACCGCTGGAGCCCGGACGACGACGAGAACCCGCGGCTCGACAGCTACACCGTCGATCTCGCCGACTGCGCGCCCATGGTCTTGGACGCGCTCATCAAGATCAAGAACGAGGTCGATGCCACGCTCACTTTCCGCCGCTCCTGCCGCGAGGGCGTGTGCGGCAGCTGCGCCATGAACATCGACGGCACCAACACGCTTGCCTGCACCAAGCCGATCGAGGAGGTGAAGGGCGACGTCAAGGTCTATCCGCTCCCCCACATGCCGGTGGTGAAGGACCTCGTCCCCGACCTCACCGAGCTCTACGCCCAGCACGCCGCCATCGAGCCGTGGCTCAAGACGGAGACGGCGGCACCCGACCGCGAGCGGCTGCAAGCGCCCGAGGATCGCGCCAAGCTCGACGGGCTCTACGAGTGCATCCTCTGCGCCTGCTGCTCGGCCGCCTGCCCGAGCTACTGGTGGAACAGCGCGCGCTATCTCGGCCCCGCCGTCCTCTTGCAGGCGCACCGCTGGATCGTCGACAGCCGCGACGAGGCGACGGGCGAGCGGCTCGACCAGCTCGAGGATCCCTTCCGCCTCTACCGCTGCCACACGATCATGAACTGCACCAAGACCTGCCCCAAGCACTTGAACCCGGCCAAGGCGATCGGCGAGATCAAGCGGCTCATCCTCGGGCGCCGCTGAGGCGGCAAGTGGTTCCGAAAAGCCCATAAAGTGGCTCTTTCGGGGATGCCACTTTCCCCGCTACGTTCAGCCCTCGGCCGCGCGCCTGGATCCGGCGAGAAGAGGACAGAACCATGTATATCCCCAAGGGCTTCGAGATCGAGGATCTCGCGACCCTCCACGGCTTCATGGAGGAGCACAGCTTCGCCATCTTGACCGGTACCCTCGACAGCGCTCCCTTCGCGACCCACCTCCCGCTCCTGATCGACCGCGAGCGCGGCGAGAAGGGCACCATCGTGGGCCACATCGCGCGCGCCAATTCCCACGGGAAAATCCTCGACGGCAAGACCCCGGCCCTCGCCATCTTCAGCGGCCCGCACGCCTACGTCTCGCCGAGCTGGTACGCCTCCGCGGACGTGGTGCCGACCTGGCTCTATACGGTCGTCCACGCCTACGGCAGGCCGCAGGTGAGCGCCGATCCGGCCCGCGTGCGCGCCCTTCTCGAGCGCATGGTGCGGCTCTTCGAAAGCGGCTCGGCGCGCCCGTGGCAGCTCGCGAGCCAGCGCGAGGCCTACCTCGAGGGCATGCAGAAGGCGATCATCGCCTTCGAGATGCCGATCGAGCGCATCGAGGGCAAGTTCAAGCTCAACCAGATCAAGAGCGAGGCCGACCGCCGCGGCACCATCGCCGGGCTCGAGGCGACGGGCGATGCGATGGCGCGCGAGCTCGCCGAGCTCATGCTGGCAAGGGAGCCTTGAGGGGTCCGGCAGCTCAGCTGAGCTTGATGGTGCCCGCGATCTTGTGACTGAGGCCGAGCTTGTCGATGGTGAGCACCATCCTCGCCTGGAGCGTCTCCCCATCCGAGAGCTTGCCGGCGGCGAGCGCTTGGCGCACCGCCGCCTCGATCTCGCGCTGGGAGGTGACGCCGACCGTCTTCAGGAACTTGCGCACGTCCATGTTGAAGATGTCCTCGTTCATGGCTCCCTTCCCTTGGTTCGATCGCACGACGGCGTTCCGCTGTCGAAGGCTTGCGTGAGCGCGCCTAGGAGTCTGCGGAAACACTCATTCGAAGATCCTCATGGTTCGAGACGCGCGGCCTGCGGCCGCGCTCCTCACCATGAGGACGTTTACGTTTCAACGAGTTGCCCTCACCCTGAGGAGGCGGCGAAGCCGCCGTCTCGAAGGGCGAGGGCAACTTCATCATTATTCCGCAGCCGTTACGCCTGCGCCACGGTCGGCGCGTCGCCGGCGACCGTGGTGCGGCGCATGTCGCGCACTTCGCTCTCGTCGAAGCGGCGCACCCGGTGCATGGTCTGGCGGTTGTCCCACATGACGAGGTCGAAGGCGCGCCACTTGTGCACGTAGACGAACTTTGCTTGCGTCGCGTGCTCGGTCAAGTCGCGCAGGAAGGCGCGCGCCTCCGGCACGGGCCAGCCGAGGATGGTGCCGGCGTGCGAGGCGAGATAGAGCGACTTGCGGCCCGTGACGGGATGCGTGCGCACGAGACGCTGGCGCACGGGCTTGAACATCGCGCACTCCTCCGGCGTGAACTCGGTGAAGCCGAGCGCGCCGCGGGAATAGAGCAGCGAATGCTCGCAGATGAGGTCCTCGATCTCGGCCTTGGTGCGCTCGTCCAGCGCGTCATAGGCGGCGCGCATGTCGGCGAACTCGGTGTCCCCGCCCGTCTTTGCGATCACGCGGCCCGAGAGGAGCGAGTACTTGGCCGGGATCGCGCGATAGGAGCTGTCCGAGTGCCACAGCCGGTTGCCCAGATTGAAATAGCGCCGCCGGTCGTCGCGGGCGAGGGGCTTGTGCTCCCGGTCGAGGTTGGAGACGTCGATCATCTGCGGCGGAAGGCGCTTCTCGTGCGCCTTGGTGATGTTGCCGCCGGCCGAGTTCTCGATCTCGCCGAAGTTGTGGGTGAAGGCGAGCTGCTGCTCGTCGCTGATCCGCTGGTCGCGGAAGACGAGCACGGCGTGGCGGTCCATCCCCGCCTCGATCGCCGCCACCTCCTCGCGCGCCAAGGGCTTGGTGAGGTCGCATCCCGAGACCTCGCCTCCGATGGTGGGATGGAGCGGGCGGATGGAGACGGCCATGGGCTCGAGCTCCGACAATGCCAGCCTGACGCGGGAAGGATAGCAATTGCAGGGGTCCGTGTCATGAGTTGCCGCCCGGAACCTGGATCGCCGCCGCTCGCCGTGCTAGCGTCCGGGTGCGGTCTGGACATGCGCGGAGGACGACCCCCTTGAATCTCAACGCCTTGCTCGGAAAGCGCGCGGAGGAGGGCCGGCCCGTCCGCGTGACACTCATCGGCGCCGGCAAGTTCGGCACCATGTTCCTGGCGCAGGCGCGGCGCACGGCGGGCCTGCAGCTTGTCGGCATCGCCGACCTTTCGCCCGCGCGAGCGCGGGCCGCCCTCGAGCGCACCGGCTGGCCCGCCGCCCAGATCGGTGCCGCGAGCTTCGCCGAGGCAGTGGAGCGCGGCACGGTATGTCTCAGCGATGACGCCGAGGCGCTCATCGCGGCCGACGGGCTCGAGGTGGTGATCGAGGCGACGGGTGTGCCCGCCGCCGGCCTGCGTCACGCCATGGCGGCGATCCGCCGCGGGCGCCACGTGGTGATGGTGACCGTCGAGGCCGACGTGCTCGCGGGCCCGCTGCTGGCAAAGAGGGCGCGCGAGGCGGGAGTGGTCTACAGCATGGCCTACGGCGACCAGCCGGCCCTCATCGCCGAGCAGGTGGATTGGGCGCGCGCCATCGGCCTCGACATCGTGGCCGCGGGCAAGGGCACCAAATATCTCCCCGAGTACCACCAATCGACGCCCGAGACCGTGTGGCCCTATTACGGCCTGACGCCCGAGGCGGCCGCCGCCGGCGGGATGAATCCCCAGATGTTCAATTCCTTCCTCGATGGCACGAAGTCGGCGATCGAGATGGCGGCGGTGGCGAACGCGACGGGGCTGGTGCCGCAAGCGGACGGGCTCGGCTTTCCGCCCGCAGGCGTCGATGATCTGCCGGGCGTGTGCCGGCCGCGCGGCGATGGCGGCACGCTCGCGCACAAGGGCACCGTCGAGGTGGTCTCCAGCCTCAAGCGCGACGGCAGCCCCGTCTTCCGCGACCTGCGCTGGGGTGTTTATGTCACCTTCGAGGCGCCGAGCGACTATGTGAAGCGCTGCTTCGCCGAATACGGCCTCTTGACCGACGAGAGCGGACGCTATGCCGCGCTCTATCGCCCCTATCATCTGATCGGGCTCGAGCTCGGCATCAGCGTCGCCTCGGCGGCACTGCGCGGCGAGGCGACAGGCTCGGCCCGGGCCTTCATGGGCGATGCGGTCGCGACAGCTAAGCGCGACCTCGCCTCAGGCGAGGTGCTCGACGGCGAGGGCGGCTACATGGTCTACGGCAAGCTGATGCCCGCCGAGCGCTCGCTCGAGCTCGGCTGCCTCCCGATCGGGCTCGCGCACAAGGTCAAGCTCAAGGCTGCCGTGAAGGCCGGTAGCGTCTTGCGCTGGTCGGATGTGGCGGTTGACGCGAACGACATCGCCGTCCGCCTGCGCCGGGAGATGGAGGCGGCCTTCGCCCGCAGCAACCGCCCGCAGGCGGCGCAGTAGGCGGGAGCCGCTGCAGTCGTGCACCGTGAAACCTGCAGCGATGATCTGGCGCGCCACCCCCCACCCCAACCCTCCCCCTCGAGGGGGGAGGGGGCGCATAGCGCATGTCAAAAAGGTCTTCCCTCCCCCCTTGAGGGGGATCGGCCGCCCGTTGAGGAGCGGCCGATGGGAGGGGGGCATGCCGTCCCCGGTCCCTGCATGACGGATAACCAAGGAGCTCGCATGGGTAGTGCGCTCGTCATCACCGGCGGCAGCCGCGGCATCGGTGCTGCCACCGCGCGTCTCGCAGCGCGGCGCGGCTATGACGTCTGCTTCAACTATCGCGGCAACCGCGAGGCCGCGGACAAGGTCGTGGCCGCGATCGAGCAGGCGGGCGGCCGCGCCTTGGCCGTGCGCGGCAACGTGGCCGAGGAGGCCGATGTCGTGCGTCTCTTCGATGCGGCGGAGCAGGCCTTCGGCAGGGTCCGCGGTCTCGTCAACAACGCGGGCATCGTCGGTCCTGCGAGCCCGGCCGCCGACGTGCCGCTTGCCGCCTTGCGCGAGCTCTTCGACGTCAACGTGCTCGGCGCCTTCCTCGCGGCGCGCGAGGCGGTGCGCCGCATGTCGACCGCGCGCGGCGGGGCGGGGGGTGCCATCGTCAATCTCTCCTCCATGGCGGCCTTCTTGGGCGGACCCGGCGAGTTCGTGCATTACGCCGTCTCCAAGGGTGCGATTGAGACGCTCACCATCGGCTTGAGCCGCGAGGTGGCGCGCGAGGGCATCAGGGTGAACGCGGTCGCCCCCGGCCTCATCGACACCGAGATCCATGCCTCGGCGGGGATGCCCGACCGTGTCGAGAAATTGGGGCCCATGGTCCCGCTGGGCCGCGGCGGCACGGCAGACGAGGTCGCCGAGGCGATTCTCTGGCTCCTCTCCGACGCCGCCTCCTACGTGACCGGCACCACGCTCCGCGTCTCGGGCGGGCGCTGAGGCGGGGAGCCCGCGATGCCGCTCGCCGGTTGATGACCAGCACCTCAAGCCTACGGGGACCGCTCGGTGCCTATCGCGCTTTGCGCGAGGCCGGCAAGCTCAACCCCGATCCCGCCCAGCTCCTTGCCGCCGAGAAGCTGCAGGCGCTCGCGAATGCGCTGCAGCGCTACCGGCCGGTGCCAAACGGCAACGGCTGGAAGGCCCGGCTCGGGCGCTTGAGCGGCCACGGGGCAACGCCGCAGGGCCTCTATCTTTGCGGCGACGCCGGGCGGGGAAAATCCATGCTGATGGACCTTTTCTTCGCGCACGCGGCGACCCCCCGCAAGCGGCGCGTCCACTTCCACGCCTTCATGCTTGAGGTGCATGAGCGCATCCACCGCTTCCGCCAGAGGGGCAAGGGCGCGACCATCGCCCCTCTGGCGCACGCGCTCGCAGAAGAGGCATGGCTCCTCTGCTTCGACGAGTTCCACGTCACCGACATCGCGGACGCCATGATTCTCGGGCGCCTCTTCGAGGCCCTCTTCGCAGCCGGCGTCGTCGTCGTCGCCACCTC
>DATEQI010000179.1:0-7332 GCA_035272805.1 Alphaproteobacteria bacterium
CGTGGCACCTGACCAGGACGGCGCCGAGCGCCTCGAGGGTGGCGAAGAACTTGGCGGGCCGGCCGATGCCGGCAAAGGCGAGGATACGCTTGCCCGCGAGCACCCGCTCGCTCTCCCAGGCGACGAGCTGCGCTTTGAGCAGCGGAACGCGCGCCTCGAGCAAGCCGCTGAGACGGTACTCGTCGCTGCCTATCAGAACCACGGCCTGGACGCGGGCGAGTGCCCGCTCGAGCGTCTCGCGCAAGGGCCCGGCCGGCATCACCCGGCCGTTGCCGAAGCCGTAACCGCCGTCGACGACGAGGAGCGAGAGATCCTTGGCGAGCGAGGGGTTCTGCAAGCCGTCGTCCATGATGATGAGCTCGGCGCCGTTGGCGAGCGCGCATCGCGCGGCGGCCGGGCGGTCGCGCGCCACCCAGGTGGGGGCCTGTGCTGCAAGCAGGAGCGCCTCGTCGCCGACTTGACGGAAGCCGTGCTTTGCCGGGTCGACTGAGAGGGGACCCGGGCTCGAGCCGCCGTAGCCGCGGGTGAGGAAATGCGGCTTGAGGCCGCGCGCCTGGAGCCACGCGGCAAGGGCCAAGGCCACGGGCGTCTTGCCGGCCCCGCCTGCCGTGAGATTGCCGACGCAGATCACCGGGCGCTCGAGCCTGACCGGATGGGCGAGGAGGCTGCGCAGCCGGCCGGCCGCGTCGTAGAGCTCGCCCAAGGGCGAGAGCCACGCGGCGACCGAGCTCTCGCGATGGTGCCAGAACTCAGGCGCGCGCAATGCCGGCCTCCCGCGGGCCTGCGAGCGGGGCGAGCTCGTCTCTGAGTGCTGCGATCACGGCATCGAGCACGCCGCGCCCGGCCTCGGCGACGCGTTTGGCGGCCGCCCCGCGGCGCGCGCGCAGGGCGTCGTCCGCGAGGAGTGCCTCCACGGCAGCCGCGAGGGAGGCCGCATCGCGCACTTCCTCGGCCGCACCGGCGGCGGCGAGCTCGGCGGCGATGGCGCGGAAATTCTCCACGTGAGGGCCGTGGAGCAGCGCGCAGCCGAAGCGGGCCGGCTCGAGCAGGTTCTGTCCGCCGTGGGGGACGAGCGAGCCGCCCATGAAGACGATCGGCGACAGGCGGAAGAAGAGGCCGAGCTCGCCCATGGTGTCGGCAAGATAGACATCGGTCTCAGCCGCGATCGCCTCCTTCTGCGAGCGCTGGGCGAGCGCAAGGCCGAGCGAGGAATAGAGGCCGCGCACCTCCTCGGCCCGCGCCGGATGGCGAGGAACGAGGATGGTGAGGAGGCCGGGATGGCGCTCCTTGAGGCGGCGGAGTGCCTCCGCCACCGGCATGTCCTCGCCCGGGTGCGTGCTCGCGGCGAGCCAGCGCGGGCGCGCGCCGATCGCGGCCGCGAGAGTCGACAGCTCGCGCGCGTCGACGGGAAGTGTTGCGGCATCGTACTTGAGCGAGCCGGTCACCACCACGTCGGCCGCCCCCAGGCTGCGGTAGCGCGCCCCATCCACCTCGCTCTGCGCGAGCACGCGCCGGAAGCGCTCGAGCAGCGGGCTGACGATGCCCGGCCAGCGCCGCCAATTGGCAAACGAGCGCTCCGACATGCGCGCGTTGACCAGCACCATCGGGATGCCCCTCACGGCCGTCTCCAGCACGAGATTGGGCCACAGCTCCGACTCGATCCAAAGCGCCAGCGCCGGCTGCCAGTGTGCCAGGAAGCGGCGCACCCAATTCCTGCGGTCGACCGGGACATATTGGTGGAAGGCGCGCTCGGGCAGGCGCTCGGCGAGAAGGGCTGCCGAGGTCACCGTGCCCGTCGTCACCACGACGCTCACCGAGGGCAGGATGGCGAGGAGCCGCTCGATGAGGGCAAGCGCCGATTGGGCCTCGCCCACGCTCGCGGCATGCACCCAGACGAGCGCGCCCGGCGGCCGCGGGAGGGAGGCGATGCCGCGCCGCTCGGCGAAGCGGGCCGCGTCCTCCTTGCCGCGCAGGCGGCGCCAGAGGAGCAAGGCCGCGACGGCCGGTGCCGCGAGCTCGGTCGCGGCACGATAGAGGAGAAGGGCCGCCATTCACCTTCCTCCGGCAAGCGCGCGCTCCGCAGCCGCCGTTGCTACCTCTGCCGCCGGCTCGACGGGTGCGGTTCCGCACAGGAGGTCCGCCTCGCGCGTGAGCGCATTGAGACGCTCCTCGACCTTGGAGCGCGTCCTCTCGAGCGCAGCCTCGTCGCCGTCCGCCGCCACGGCGATCGGCTCGCCCCAGAGGAACACGCCGCGGCTGAAAGGCAGCGCGAGCACGAAGCGGTCCCAGCTCCCGAGCACGCGGCGGCGTGCGATGGCGTAGGTGCAGGGAAGGATCGGCACTTGGGCGAGGCGTGCGGCATTGATGAGCCCGGTGCTCGCACGCATGCGCGGGCCGCGCGGCCCGTCGGGCGTGAAGCCGGCGCATTCGCCGGCCTTGAGCGACTTGACGATCGCGCGCAAGGCGGCACTGCCTCCCTTGCTCGAGGAGCCGGCGACCGTCGCGATGCCGAAATACTTGACCGTGCGCGCGATGAGCTGACCGTCCAGGTGGCGCGATATCAGCATGTTGATGCGCACGCGTCCGTCCCAGCAATAGGGCATCATCAGGAGGCGTCCATGCCAGAAGGCGAGGATGAAGGGCCTGCGCTCGGCCCACAGGCGCTTCGGAGCCTCGGCCCCGCGCACGCTCCAGCTGCTCGTCGCGTGCACGAAGCGGATATATTGCGCCATCGCCCAACAGGCGATGCGCCGAACCCAATCCTTTCGCGCGAACGCCTTGAGCGTGCCCATCGTTCAGGCCCGGGCCCGCGCTCCGCGCTGGCTCGGCGCCGGGATGGCGGGTCGCTCGCCCTCCTCCGCCATCTGGAGGAGCCAGAGCCGAGCATAGAGGCCCTCCTGCGCCAAGAGCTCGGCATGGCTGCCGCGCTCGAGCACGCGGCCCTCCTCGATGACATAGATGAGGTCGGCGTCCGCCACCGTCGACAGCCGATGCGCGACGACGAGCGTGGTGCGGCCGCGCATGAGATCGGCGAGCGCCTCCTGCACCTGCCGCTCGCTCTCGCTGTCGAGCGACGAGGTGGCCTCGTCCAAGAGGAGGATGGGGGCGGCCTTGAGCATGGCGCGGGCGATCGCGATGCGCTGGCGCTGGCCGCCCGAGAGGCGCACGCCCTGCCCGCCCACGCGCGTCTCGTAGCCTTGCGGGAGGCCTGCGATGAAGTCTTCAGCACCTGCCATGCGCGCGGCGCGCTCGATCTCCTCGCGCGCGGCCTCCGGCCGGCCATAGGCGATGTTGGCGGCCACCGTGTCGTCGAACAGGCTGATCTCCTGGGAGACGAGGCCGATCGAGGCGCGCAGCGAGGCGAGCGTCACTTGGCGCACGTCGATGCCGTCGATCGTCACGGCACCCGCATCGACGTCGTAGAAGCGCGGGATCAGGTTGATGATGGTCGATTTGCCCGCTCCCGAGGGGCCGACGAGTGCCACCGTCTTGCCGGCCGGCACCTCGAGCGTGAGCTCGTGGAGTGCCGTCTTCCCGGGAGCGTAGGCGAAGCGCACGCCCTCCAGGCGGATGGTACCGGCGCGCACGGCGAGCGTGCTCGCGTCGGCGCGGTCGACGATCTTGGGTTTCGCGTCCAGCACGGCGAAGATGCGCTGCGCGGCGGCGAGGCCCTCCTGCAGGCTCGCGTTGAGATTGGCGAGCCGCTTCATCGGCTCGTAGGCGAGGAGAAGTGCGGTCACGAAGGAGAAGAAGGTGCCCGGCGTGCGCACGCCGTGGATCACCTGGTGGCCGCCATAGAAGATGACGGCGACGATCGCGAGGCCGCCGAGGGTCTCCATGACGGGCGAGGAGGCCGCCCGCGTCTTCGCCGCCTTCTGCGCGAGGCGGAACAGGCGTTCGACGATCGTGTGCACGCGCGCGGCCTCGTAGCGCTCCATGCCGTAGGCCTTGACGTGGCGGATGCCCTGGAAAGTCTCCTCGAGCAAGGTCATGAACTGGCCCACCTCTGCCTGCGTGTTGGCCGAGACGCGCCGCATGCGTCGGCCGAGGCGGAGGATGGGCAGGATCGCGGTCGGAAAGGCGAAGAAGGAGACGAGGGCGAGCGCCCAGTCCTGGTAGAACATCACGCCCACGAGCGCCAAGAGCGTGAGGGTATCCTTGCCCAAGCCCGTGAGCGCGTCGGAGACGGCGGCTCGCAGCATGCTGGCATCCGCGATGAAGCGCGAGATCAGCGTGCCGGTCGCATTGGCATGGAAGAAGGCGAGGTCGGCGCCGATCATGTGGTCGTACAGCTTGCGCTGCACGTTGGCGATGATGCGCATGCCGACGCGGTTCATGGTGACGGCCTGCCCGTAGGTGGCGAGGCCCTTGATCACGAAGGTGGCAAGCACGATGAGGGCGATCTCGCTCAACCGCTCGGGCCGTCCCGAGGTAAAGACGTCGTCGAGGATCGGCTCCGTCAGTTTGGCAAGCGTGCCCGTCATGCCGGCGGCGATCGCCATGCAGAGGAGCGCAAACGCGAGACGCGGCACCTGCGGCTTGATCTGGTCGCGGGCCAGCCGGCGGACGAGCGAAAGGGTCGTCGCGTCGAGGGCGATTTTGGCCTTGCTCTTCTGGCTCAAGCTCGTGGAACCCCTCCGGCCCGGGTGAAGCGCTCCCCGGGCCTACGTCGAGACATACGCGGGAACGACCCTCGCCCCCGCACGCCAAGGCAAAGATGCAGCGAAGAAGCGCCGGCGCAAAGCCGGCAGCACCCCGCGCGCCCTCGGCGGCGGCACCATAGCACGCGCCCGGCCAAGCGGCCAACCGCTTGAGATGAGGCCGGTTTTGGCTCCGGGGCTTCTCGCCACGTGCCGCTCGTGCTACCGTCGCTCCCGATTGGCGCAGCCAGGGGGTGCCGAGCGGATGGCGCTCGAGACGTTCACGATCAACGTGCCCGATGCGGTGCTCGACGACCTCAAGGGGCGGCTCGCCGCCACGCGCTGGCCGGACGAGATCGCGAACGCGGGCTGGGAGCGCGGTACGAACCTCGCTTACCTGCGCGCCCTCGCGGACTATTGGCGCAACGGCTACGACTGGCGCCGGCAGGAGGCGGCCCTCAACCGCCTGCCCCAGTACCGCATCGCGCTCGACGGCTTGCGCATCCACTTCGTCCATGTGCGCGGGAAGGGAGCGAGGCCGCTCCCCCTCATCATCAGCCACGGCTGGCCCGGAAGCTTCGTCGAGATGACGCGGCTCATCCCGCTCCTCGCCGATCCGGCGGCGCACGGCGGCAGTGCCGAGGACGCCTTCGACGTGGTGGTGCCGTCGCTGCCGGGCTACGGCTTCTCCGACCGCCCCTTGAGCCCCGGCATGAATCCCAATGCCATCGCCCGACTATGGGTGCTGCTGATGAGCGAGCTCGGCTACGCGCGTTTCGCCGCCCAGGGTGGGGATTGGGGCTCTGCGATCTCGAGTGCGCTTGGTCTCGATCACGCGGCACGCCTCGTCGGCATCCATCTCAACCACATTGCCGGCCGCTTCCTCCTCGGCGGCACGCTCAACGAGCCGCAGCAGGACGAGGTGGCGCAGCACTATCTCGCGGAGCTGCGCGCCTGGTGGGAAACGGAGGGCGGCTACAACCATCTCCAGTCGACCAAGCCGCAAACGCTCGGCTACGGCCTCAACGATTCGCCGGTCGGACTCGCGGCCTGGATCATCGAGAAGTTCCGCAGCTGGAGCGATTGCGACGGCGACCCCGAGCGCGTCTTCAGCCGCGACGAGCTCTTGACCAACGTAATGATCTATTGGGTGGGCGGGACGATCACCGCTTCCACGCGGCTCTATTACGAGTCGCGCGCCCAGCCGCTCCGCCTCTCGCCCGCGCGCCGCGTCACCCCACCCGTCGCGGTAGCGCTCTTCCCCAAGGAGATCCCCATCCCGCCGCGCGCCCTCGCCGAGCGCGGCTACAACATCCAGCGCTGGACGGTCATGCCCAAAGGCGGCCATTTCGCCGCCATGGAGCAACCCGAGCTCTTGGCGCAGGACATCCGCGAGTTCTTCCAAGGGCTACGCTGAAGCTTCCTCTCCTCCTTCCCGAGGAAAAAAGTAGGGGCCCATCGCGTAGCGATGGGAAGGTGAGGAGGCGCCTCCTCACCCAACCCTCTCCTCCTGAAGGAGGAGAGGGCAAAGTTCACGCCCCCGCGATGGTCATCTCGGCGATGCGCAGCGTGGGCGCGTTGGTGCCGTAGCGGAAGGTGAGGTCGTCGGCCGCCGTGAGGGCCAAGTACATGTCCTTGAGGTTGCCCGCGATGGTGATCTCGCTCACCGGATAGGCGAGCTCTCCCGCCTCGATCCAGAAGCCGGCGGCACCCCGGCTGTAGTCGCCGGTGACGCCGTTGACGCCGAAGCCGATGAGCTCGGTGACGTAGAGACCGAGCCCGGTCTCCTTGATGAGCGCCTCGGGCGTAAGCGCGCCGGGCTCGAGATAAAGATTGGTGGGGGCGGGCTCGGGCGGGGCCGAGGGGCCGCGCGCGGCGTGCCCCGTGGTCTCGAGCCCGAGCCGGCGCGCGGTGCGCAGGTCGAGGAGCCAGCTCAAGAGCACGCCGTCCTCGACCAGCTGGCGCCGCTCGGCGGCGATCCCCTCGCCGTCGAAGGGCCGCGAGCGCAGGCCGCGCGCGCGCAAAGGGTCGTCCGTGATGCGGGTGCCGGGCGGCAGGACGCGCGTGTTGAGCCTGTCCTTGAGGAAGCTCGTGCCGCGGGCAATGGCGCTGCCGTTGATCGCGGAAGCCAGGTGGCTCAAGAGCCCGTTGGAGACACGCGGGTCGTAGACGACGGGGGCCTTGGTCGTCTTGAGCTTCTTGGGATTGAGCCGCTTGACCGCCTTCTCACCCGCGCGCCGACCGACCGTCTCGGGCGCCTCGAGGTCGGCGCCGTTGACCGCGGTCGCGAAGTCGTAGTCGCGCTCCATCGCCGTACCTTCCCCCGCCAGCACCGCGACGCCGACAGAGTGGTGCGAGCGCCGGTAGCTCCCGGCAAAGCCGTTGGTTGCCGCGAGCGTCACGCGCCCGAGCGACCAGCCGGCTTCAGCACCCTCGGAGTTGGTGATCCCCTTGACCGCGCGCGCGGCCTCCTCGCAGGCGCGCGCGCGCTCGATGAGAGTCTCGGGCGCGGGCTCCGCCGCATCGCAGATGTCGAGGGCGGGGATGTCGCGCAAAATGCGCTCCTCGGGTGCCAGGCCGCAAAAAGGATCCTCGGGCACCGCGCGCGCCATGGCGATGGCGCGCTCGACGAGCTCGGCGAGCGCCTTCTCGTCCTGGTCGGTCGAGGAGACGATCGCTTGGCGCCGCCCGA
>DATEQI010000180.1:0-3297 GCA_035272805.1 Alphaproteobacteria bacterium
ACCGCGTCGGTGTGGCCGCCGGTCACGATATGGAGTGTTTTGAGCTCGTTGGAGACTTGGCCCATGGCCAGCGCCATGGCGGAATTCACGTTGCCGAGCAGGAAGTTCACCTTGTCTCGCTCGATCAGCTTGCGCGCCTTCTGCACGGCGGTGCCCACTTCGCCGCTCGTTGAATCCTCATTGAGAAACTCGATCTGGCGGCCGAGGATGCCGCCCACCGCATTGATGCGCTCGACCGCGTACTGGCAGCCGATGAGCTCGTTCTTTCCGAGCGCCGCATAGGTTCCCGTCAAGGGATCGTCCAGGCCGATCTTGACCGGCTCCTCGCCGCGCGCCCTGATGATGAAGGGGCTCGCCAGCTGGGCGGCACCCAACGCCAGTCCAGCCTTGAGGATGGCGCGGCGCTCCATGCGCAAACTCCATGAATGCTGTCGCATTCGTCCCTTCCTCGCGATAACGGTTGCAATGGGATGCGCCGCGTTTTCCGGCGCGCGCCGTGAGTTGCGGGACGGAGCCTAGTCAAGCCATGGCGACGCTGTCAACGCCGCCGCAGCGCCTTGGCGCCGCTGCCGAGTGCTGCGGGGCAACGAGCGGCGACAAGCGCACAACCTGTCGCGGCCAACCTAGACGCGCGCCATGAGTAAGGTGCCGACGAAAATACCACGCGTGATATACTCTTGGGGGTGATTACTGCGACTTCGATGAGCCACCGGTCGCACGTGGCCATGAAAGGTCTTCGCACCATGCTGAAGGTCGAAATCGAGCGGGAGGAGGATGGACGCTGGATCGCCGAAGTTGCAGCCCTTCCAGGCGTCATGACCTACGGAGCCACCCGCGCCGAAGCGGTGTCGAAAGCCGAGGCATTGGCGCTTAGGGCGCTGGCCGATCGGGTCGAGCACGGTGAAGCCGTGCCCGAGCTCGAAGTTCCTCTCACCCGGAAATAACCGTCATTGCGAGCGCAGCGAAGCAATCCAGCGCCCGGTGCGAACCCCTTTCTGGATTGCTTCGGCGCCCTTCGGGCGCCTCGCAATGACAAGTGTTTTTCTGATGTCGTGAATTTCAGAACCAGGACACTAGGACCGTGGATGCTCGCCCGGATCGCCGAGCGGACAGGGCTCCGGCCCGGAGCAACGTCGCCGCAGCACAACCGCGGCCATGCTGGTCGCGGCCGCGCCGCTCAGGCGAAGTAGCAGGAGATCGTGCCGAATGGCCCGTAGTCGGCGTGGAAAGTGTCGCCCTTGTGCGCGTCGATCGGCCGTATGAAAGAGCCGCTGAGGATGACCTGGCCGGGCTCGAGCGCGATGCCATGAGGTGCGAGCTTGTTTGCCAGCCAGGCGATTCCGTTGGCCGGATGATTGAGCACCGCCGCCGCGACGCCCGTCTCCTCGATCTGGCCGTTGCGGGAGCAGAGCCCCGCGATCCAGCGCACGTCCACCTCGAGGGGCTTGAAGGGCCGGCCGCCGATCACGATGCCCGCGTCGCTCGCGTTGTCGGCGATGCCGTCGACGATCTTGCGGGTCACCTTGGTCTCGCGGTCGACGCGCTCGATGCGCGCGTCGAGGATCTCGAGCGCGGGCACCACGTAATCCGTGGCATTGAGCGCATCGAAAATCGTGCAGCCGGGGCCGGCGAGACGCCTGCTCAGCACGAAGGCGAGCTCCATCTCGATCTTGGGCTGAATGAAGCGGTCGCTGGGGATATTCGAGCCGTCGTGGAAGAACATGTTGTCGAGCAGCGCGCCGTAGTCCGGCTCGTCGATGTTGACCGCGCGCTGCATGACCTTGGAGGTGAGGCCGATCTTGCGCCCCTTCACCGTGCGACCCTGGGACAGCTTGAGCTGCATCCAGGCGTGCTGGATGGCATAGGCGTCCTCGATGGTCATGCCGGGATGCTCGAGCGTCAGCTGGCGCATAAACGTGCGGCTCCTCTCGGCCTCCTCGAGGCGCGCGACCGCGGCCTCTATGCTCTTTCGCTCCAACATGGTCCTGGACCTCCTTGCTGGGACCGGGCTCGGTTAAGCCCGTGCCACGAGGAAAAGGCGGCGGAAGGGGAAAAGCGTGCGGCCGTCCGGCTCGGGCGGGTAGGCTAGGCGGACGCGCTCGCGGTATTGCGCCTCGAACGCGCTCAGCTCCGGCTCCTCGAGGGCTGCGAGGAAAGGCCGCAATGCCGTCGCCTTGGTCCACTCGACCACCGGATCCTCCCCGCTCAGCACCTGAAGATAGTCGATGTCCCAAATGTCGAGGCCCTTGGCGTAAGGCGTCAGGAGCCGGTGGTAGAAGGCCGGCGGATGCACGCGCTCGCTGCGGACGAGCGGGGCGAGGCGCTCACACCACGGCCCTTCTGCGACCGTGTCGCGGATGGCGACGTGCGACGGGCTCGAATCGTTGCGCGGCACCTGAACGGCGAAGACGCCGCCCGGCGACACTTGCGCGAAGAGGTGCTGATAGAGCGCCTCGTGATGGTCGAGCCACTGCAGGGCCGCATTGGTGAAGAGCAAATCGACGGGCTCCTCGGCCCGCCAGCTCGCGATGTCGGCTTGGCGCCAGTCGAGCCGAGGGTAGTCCTTGCGCGCGCGCTCGAGCATTGCCGGCGCGTTGTCGATGCCGGTCACGCGCGCTTGCGGCCAGCGCTCGGCGAGGAGCTTGGTGACGTTGCCGGGGCCGCAGCCGAGATCGACGACGCGTTTGGGTGCCGCGAGCGGTATGCGCGCGATCAGGTCGAGGGCGGGTCTCAGGCGATGATCGCCGAAGGCGAGATAGAGATCGGGGTTCCAGCTCATGGGCAAGTCCATGTTCGCAGGGCGGCGATGACAGGGCGGGTGTGCGCTCGCTACTCTAGCGGAGGAGCGGAGATGCCGCAAAGCGCTCTAAAGGCAGGGACCAGGTTCTGTGGACATTCATTTTCGGCTCGTCATTCCGGACAAGCAAATCATCGCACATGCGATGATTTGCGCGATCCGGAATCCAGATCCGGGACAGCGCGAGCGAGAGGCATGGATTCCGGATAGCAAGGCTCGCAACCGGGAAAAGCTCCGCTTTTCCCGGGCTCGCCTAAGCTTCCGGAATGACGCCAAGCTTGAATGTCCACTGGCTCTGGCGCGGCGCACCCGCGGGGGCATTGAGTCATGCGCACGATCCTGATCTTGCGTCCGGGTGCCCTTGGCGACGCGGTCCTGACCTTGCCGCTCGTGGAGGCTCTCCTCGAGCGGGGTGCGGAGCGCATCCTCTTGCTCGGCACGCCCGCCTCCTGGCGCTTCTTGAGAGAGCCGTCCCCGCCGCTCGAGGTGCTCGACGCGGG
>DATEQI010000181.1:0-21777 GCA_035272805.1 Alphaproteobacteria bacterium
CATCGATCACCGCCGCCGCGGCCTCGGCCATCACGCGAAACCGGCCAGCGGGGAGATTGGCATCGCGCACTCCCCGTCTCACGTAACCGGCATCCGACGGTCGGGCACCGATGAGCGAGGCGGCATGATACTGTGGTAGTAATATCAGTATAGAAAGAGAATTTCCAAGAATTGTAAGCTTATCAACTGTCGTCTTCATTGCATATTTCAGCATTTTTCTCTCGTAGCGTCGCATGCGAACACAGTGATATCCGGGAAATATTCTGTTCGACCCCTTGTAAAGGCTCGGAGGCGTTCCTAAATGCAAAAGACGCAGGCCATATGGCTGCGTGATACGGAAGGTCGGGCCCCGAGGGCCGGCCGTTCGCATGTCGCTCATTGAAGGAGGTCATGCAATGCGCACATTTGATTTTGCTCCCCTCTACCGTTCAACCGTCGGCTTCGACCGGATGTTCTCCATGATCGACCAGCTCGCCGACTTGGAAGGCTCGGTGCCGAGCTATCCGCCCTACAATGTCGAGCGGACCGGTGAGAACGCCTATCGCATCTTGATCGCAGTCGCCGGCTTCACCGACGCCGATCTCTCGATCGAGGCGAAGGAGAACAGGCTGACGATTCACGGCGAAAAGCAGACCAACGGCGAGGAGAAGACCCGCGACGTGCTCTACCAGGGCATCGCCGAGCGGGCTTTCGAGCGCAGCTTCCAGCTCGCCGACCACGTCGAGGTCAAGGGCGCGCGCCTGGAGCACGGGCTCCTCTACGTCGACCTCGTGCGCGAGATCCCGGAGGCGATGAAGCCTCGGGCGATCCCGATCGCGGGTTCCGGCAAGCTCCTGGAGGTCAAGCCGAGCAAGGTTGCTGCCTGACGCTCCGAGCGGTTGAATTTTGGAAGCGCCCCGGTTTTCGGGGCGCTTTCGTTTGTGTGCCGGCCGGCGACGAACAACGTCTGATCGCTCGAGCGGCGTGCCCTCCGGACCGGTGCAGACGCGGTCCTTTGTGCGCCAAAGTAGTAGGCTCCTTCGGCACGAATGCTGACGCTCTCGCGTGCGCCACGGAGTGGCGGAATGAGGCGGCGGGAGTTAAACGACAGCCGCTTGTGCCGAGCGAGGGCACGGCGTAGAGTTGCACGTTCATTGGCGGATACTGTTGCGCCGCGAGATGCGTGCTGTACGGCGCGCTTCACAATTCACAGGAGTGACGAGATGAATCGGCTTGGCACATTCGCGGTAGCGCTGCTGTGTTTAGGCGTTGTCCTTCCCGGGGGCGACGCAATGGCCCAGTCGCTCAAAAAACAAGTCGTAGGGACCTGGGCGGTCGTCTCCAGCATCAACACGCGGCCGGATGGCAGCACCTTCCAGCCCTTTGGTCCCAATCCGAATGGCCGCATGGTTCTGGCTGCCAATGGTCGCTTTTCCATTCAGATCCATCGCCCCGACCTTCCGAAATACGCCGGTAACAATCGTATGGAAGGCAGCGCAGAGGAAAACAAAGCCACTGTCCAAGGAGTCATTTCATATTTCGGAACGTACACTGTCAGCGAGGCGGATCATACGCTCAACTTTCACATTGAGAGCAGCTCGTACCCGAATTGGAACGGGACCGACCAAAAGCGACTTGTCACGGTCAAGGGCGATGAAATGAACTACACCAACCCTACGGCCTCGACCGGCGCCAAGGCTGAACTGGTATGGAAGCGAGTCAAGTAGGCTCGAAGCTAGCGACCGCGCCCAAGCCAGCCGGTTATCCCGAGCAGGTCGCGCCGAGTTGGCCTGTGCCGCTCCACGCTGAGTCCTACTCGCCGCCCTTGCTTCTCGCCCACGCCGACGAGGAGCGACGGCGGCTCGGTCAGGCCGAGCGCCTTGGCAATCTTGAGATTGATGACCAGCGGGTGGAGCTCATTCCTCCGGCATCCCGGCGCGACGCATGCCCTCATAGAGCCGCTCGCGCTGCGCCATGTAGACCGGATGGGTCGACTGGGCATTAGCGCGCAGCAAGGTAATTCTGTTGACAGCCGGATTGGTCCGCAGATAGGCGGCAAGCGCCTCACGCGCCTCCCCGATGCCGCCCTGCATGGCGTAAGCGGCGGCCAAGAATAAATGCGCCGGAGAATATCCGGGGTTCAGGGCGATCGACTTGCGCAGCATCTCGACCGCTTGGTCATCATTACGGAGCAGAAACCGAGCCCAGCCGATGCCAAAATACCCAACGAACAGCAGCGGGTCGCGCGGACTGAGGCGGATCGCGTCCGCAAAGTGCGACAAGGCCTCCTCGGCCCGGCCGGCGAGGGCTTTCGTAATCCCAAGCGTGTTGTGCGCGAGGCGCATATTCGGATTGAACCGGATCGCTGCCTCTAATTCGGCGATCGCCTCATCGAAGCGGCTCTGCGTTCGACGCACAAATCCCATGGCGTAGTGGCAATAAGCATCGTGCGGATCGAACGCCATGGCCCTTGCCGCCAGCGCCTCCGCCCGACGCAGGTCGTCCTCGCGTGCTTCGGTCCATAGGCTGACGACGTTGATCGCGAGCCCGGTCGCCAAGCCGGTCAGCGCCGGTACGTTGTCGGGGTCGAGCTCCAACGCCTGATCGTAGAGACGGTTCGCCGCGGCGAGGTTTTCCCGCGACCAACCGCGATTCCAGGCCGCGCGAGCCTGCATCTCCAGGTCGATCGCATCGGGATTCAGTTTGCGCTTGCTGCGGCGGCTCTCCGCCTCGATAAGTTCTACCCCAAGCACGCCTGCAAGCTCGATGGTGATGGCGTCCTGCAGCGCGAAGAGATCGGTGATCTCCCGATCGAAACGGTCGGCCCAGAGATGGTTGCCCGTCTCGGCGTCGATGAGCTGAACATTGACGCGGAGCCGGTTGCCCCCGCGTTGCACCGAGCCCTCAAGCACATAGCGCACCCCGAGCTCGCGCCCGATCTGCTTCACGTCGACAGGCTTGTCCTTGTAGGTAAACGCCGTGTTGCGCGCGATCACGAAGGAGTCGGAGATGCGCGACAAGTCCGTCGTAAGGCTCTCGGTGACGCCGTCGACGAAATATCCCTGCTCCGGATCGCCGCCCAAATTGGCGAAGGGCAGCACCACGATGGAAAGACGCGGTACCGAGCGCGGGCTTGCCGTCGCGGGAGCGGCCTCGGTCTTCGGAGCAAGCCCATCCCGGACCACGGCATAGGTCCGGACCGGACGTGCGATATTCTTGAGGCTCTGCTCGCCCATATCGGCGAACTCGATCGCGACCTTGCCGCGAACCTGATCGTAGGCGGAGGACGAGATGCAGATGCCGCCCGGCTCGGCGATGCCTTCAAGCCGTGCCGCGATATTGACGCCATCGCCGAGAATATCGTCGCCCTCAATCAGCACGTCGCCCAGGTTGATCCCGATCCGGAACAGCATGCGCCGGTCCTGCGGGACGGCTTCATTGCGCTCCGCCATCACCGCCTGCACGGCGACCGCGCATTCGACCGCACCGACGACGGAGGGAAATTCGATCAGCACGCCGTCGCCCGTGGTCTTGACGATACGGCCGCCATGCGTCGCTACCAGCGCATCGGCGACGGCGCGGTGCTCGCGCAGAGTGCGGGCGGTGCCTGCCTCGTCGAGCCCCATAAGCCGGGAATAGCCAGCCACGTCGGCGGCCAATATCGCCGCCAGCCTGCGTTCGACCCGACCTGGCCGCTCCCCCACCATGGCGCGTAAACCCCTTTGGACGGCATCTTGCACGATAAGTCAGATGGCCCGCAACACGTGCCCGAGCGGCTTTCAGCTATCAGTTTCGCTTCACCCGCTGATGCCGGGGACACGGCGGCTTACGGCACTTCCGCGCCATCCCGCGACGGGTAAAGGGTGGCCGCTTTCAGCCGGAAACCGGAGGCTCGCAGGCTGCTGTCAGTCCCGCTTTAGGGGCTCACGTCAAAAAGCTGAACTGTCCGGGCGACAGCTCTACCCTCTCCCGCTTGCGGAGACGGCACCTCACCCGCGCTCGCGCCGGAGGAAGGCGAGGTCGAGGGCCAAGAGCGCCAGGGTGACGAGGATCAGCACCACGGCGACGGCCGCCATGGTCGGGTCGATGTTGTCGTTGATGCCGTCCCAGATGCGCCGCGGGAGCGTGAAGATGGTGCGGCTCGCGATGAAGAGCACGATCACCAGCTCGTCCCAGGAATGGATGAAGGCGAAGATGGCGCCCGAGACGACGCCGGGCAGGATGTTGGGGAGGATGACGCGGCGGAGCGCCTGGCCGACCGAGGCGCCGAGGTTGCGCGCGGCCTGCTCGAGGCGGGCGTCGAAATTCGCGAGTGCGGTCGAGACGGTGATCACCACATAGGGGATGGCGGTGACGCCGTGCGCGAGGATGACGCCGGTGTACGTGTCGAGCATGCCGAGCGCGATCCACAGGCGGTAGATGCCGAGCGCGTAGACGATGGTCGGCACGATGAGGGGGACGAGCATGAGCACGCGGACGACCTCGGTCGCGCGCGTGTTGACGCGCCAGCAGCCGATCGCCGCCAAGGTGCCGACCGTGACCGCAAGCGCCGTCGCGGCCGTGGCGATGACGAAGCTCTGTCCGATCGAGGAGAGCCACGTCGCGCTGGTGAAGAGCTTGACGTAATATTGCAGCGAGAGATGCTCGCTCGGCAGCGAGAGGAAGCGCTGGTCGGTCAGCGACACCGGCACCACCACGGTGACCGGAAGCACCAGGAACAGCACGACCGCCCAGCCGAGCGACTTGGTGAGCGGCATACCGGCCGAGAGACGCTCCATCTCAATGGGCTCCGAAGAGGCGGCGGAAGTCGACGATGCGGGCGAGGAGCGCCATCAGTACCAAGACCGCCGCCATCAGCACCGTCGCCATCATCGCACCCAGGCCCCAGCGCACCACCTCGAGGATCTGGATGCTGATGTATTGCGCGATCATCAATATGCGGTTGCCGCCGAGGATCGCGGGGGTCACGAAGAAGCCGAGCGAGAAGATGAAGACGAGCACGCCGGCGCCGACGATGCCGGGGAGACTCAAGGGCAGGAAGACGCGCGCGAAGGCCTGGAGCCGCGTGGCCCCGAGCCCGCGCGCCGCGGCCAAGAGCCGCACGTCGATGCCGCGCATGTTGGCATAGAGCGGCAGGATGGCGTAGGGCAGCATGTAATGGATCATGCCGATGGTGATGCCGAGCTCGTTCCACATGAGCTGCAGCGGCTGGTCGATGAGGCCGAGGGCCTGGAGGAGCTGGTTGACGAGCCCTTGGGCGCGCAGAAGCGTCACCCAGGCGAAGGCGCGCGCGAGCACCGAGATCCAGAGCGGCAGCAGCACGCCCAGGAACATCCAGCGCCGCGCGCGCGGCGAGAGATGCACGAGCGCATAGGCGACGACGTAGCCGAGGATGATGGTGACCGCGGTGGTGAGGGCCGAGATGCGCGCGGTCGTGAGCAGCACGTGCTCGACGGCGGCCGAGCTCAGCAGCAGCGCGTAATTGCCGAGACCGGGCTTGGGCTCCGTGACGCTGACCCAGAGCACGCCGAAGAGGGGATAGAAATAGAAGGAAGCGAGGAGGAGGAGTGCCGGAGCGATGAAGAGCCAATAGACGCCCACGGTCCCGAGCCGGCCGAGAAGCGGCCTCGGCATCGCGGCGCCGGCACGGCTCACGCGGGACGCTCCCGCGCTCTCATGCCTCGTCGTCCTCCACCCGGATCGAGGCGTCCGCGTCCCAGCCGAGGCGTACCGAGAGGCCGTCTCTCGGCTCGAAGCGGCAGCGCCAGGCCGGCACTTGCACCTGGACCGGCCCGAGCACCTCGGTTGCCACGGTCATTTGGAAGTTGGTGCCGTGATAGCTCCAGCGCTCGATGCGGCCGGAGAGCGTGTTGGCGGTCTCGGGAGCGCGGTCGGCCGCGATCTGGATCTTCTCCGGCCGCAGCGCGATGAGCACGTCGCTCGCGAGGTGCTGTGCCGTGGCGTCCGCCTGCACGAAGCCCTGCCCGCCCGCCGTATAGCGGAAGGCGCCACCGTTCGCCTCGACGACGCGGCCGCGGATGAAGTTGCTGCGGCCGAGAAAGTCGGCGACGAAGCGCGTCGCCGGCCGCTCGTAGAGCTCGTCGGGCGAGCCGATCTGCACGACCTTGCCGCGATGGAGGATGGCGACGCGGTCCGACATGGAGAGCGCCTCCTCCTGGTCGTGCGTGACATAGATGAAGGTGAGGCCGACGCGCTGATGCAGGCTCTTGAGCTCGACCTGCAGCTCGCCGCGCAGCTTCTTGTCGAGGGCGCTCAAGGGCTCGTCGAGGAGGAGGAGATGCGGGCGGAAGACGAGCGCGCGAGCGAGGGCCACGCGCTGCTGCTGGCCGCCGGAGAGCTCGCGCGGCAGGCGGCGCTCGAGGCCGCCGAGCTTGACGAGGGCGACGGCCTCGGCGACGCGGCGCTCGATCTCGTCGCGCGCGATGCCGCGCACCTTGAGCGCAAAGGCGACGTTGTCCGCGACCGAGAGATGGGGGAAGAGCGCATAGCCCTGGAACACCATGCCGAACTCGCGGCGCTCGGGCGGCAGCGGCGTGATCGGGCGCCCGTCGAGCAGGATCTCGCCCTCGCTCGGCTCGACGAATCCCGCGATCATCATGAGAAGCGTGGTCTTGCCCGAGCCCGACGGGCCGAGCAGCGTCACGAACTCGCCGCGGCCGATGCTGAGATCGACCGCATCGACCGCAAGCGTGGAGCCGTAACGCTTGCTCAGGCCGCGAAGCGTGAGCTCGGTCTTGAGTTCGGCCATCGGCGCGCGCCCGCTCCTTCTACCGGGAGCCCGCGCGGCCCTCGCGGCCGCGGGTCCGCCCTCTGCTCATGCCCGTCAGGAGGAGATCGTGTCGACGTATTTCGCGTTGGCGTCGGGGTAGTTCGCCCCCCACCACTCGCCGTTGATCACCAACTGAGGCTTCGCGTTCTCCGGGTCGGTCGGATTGAAGCGCCTGAGCTCGGGCGGCACGAGGGCCGCCGCCTTCGGGTTCGACGGCCCGTTGCCGAGCAGGCCGAGGAGGCCGATCTGCGGCTCGGGCTTGGCGCACATCGAGGCGAGGAGCTGTTGCGCGAGCGCTCCCGCCGGGTTGCCCTTGGGAACCACGAAGATGCCGGGCTGGAGGAGCGCCTGGTTCCAGGTCCAGCTCATGCGGTCGTTCGATTCGCGCGAGAGCACGCTCGCGCGCGTGTGCCAGATGGCGCCCATCACCGCCTCGCCCGTGCGGATGAACTGCTCGGACTCCGAGCCGGAGGTCCAGTAGATGCAATGCTCCTTGATCTCCTTGAACTTGTCCAAGGCGAGCTTCATGTCGATGGGATAGACCTTGTCGAACGGGGTGCCTACGGCCATGGCCGCGAGCTCGAGCATGCTCAGCGCGTCGTGGCGCAGGAGCCGCCGTCCCGGATATTTCTTGAGGTCCCAGAAATCCGCCCATGTCTTGGGCGGGACATCACCCACCTTGGCCTTGTCGTAGGCCAAGACCGTGCTGAAGGAATAGGGCGCCACGCCATAGGGGATGGCAAAGCCCACGGGCGGCACGTTGGCCTTGTCGACGACCTTATAGTCGATCGGCTCGAGCAGACCAAGCCCGCCGAGCCAAAAGGCGCTGCTCGACGAGCTGTCGCACAGGTCCCAGGTGACGTGCCCGCTCTCGACCATGGCGCGGATCTTGCCGCCGGCGGGCCCGCCGCTGTCGGTCGAGACCTTGGCCTCCGGATGGTCCTTCTCGAAGGGCTGGCCGTAGAAGCGGCTGAAGCCGTCGTTCGCGAGGCCGCCCCAGTTCGCGATCACGATCTCCTTGGCGTCCGCGGCGCGCGCCGCATCGCCCGCGGCGAGGGCCGGCAGCACGCCCAAGGCCGCGAGGCCCTTGAGGAAGCTGCGGCGGTCGATCTCGCCGCGCTCGAGGCGCTCGCGCGCCAGCTCGATGCAGTCCTGCTGAAACGATTGCGGCTCGCGCATTTCCCCCTCCCCGTTATGAGTTCTCCATGTCAAGATTGCGCGCGATAGCGTAAATTCCGCAATACAAAAATGGCGCTGCGACGGGACCATCTTGATGCTTGAGGCCGAGCTCGCGCTGGTCAACGGACGCATCGCCACGCTCGATGCCGAGAGCCGGACGGCCGCGTGCCTCGTGGCGCGCGACGGGCGCATCCTCGAGGTGGGGAAGCGCACGGCCGTCGACCATCTGATCGGCCCCGGCACCCGTATCATCGACCTCTGCGGCCAGAGCGCGGTCCCGGGCATCGTTGATTCCCATTGTCATCCCGATTCCTACGCCATCCGGCTCCTCAAATGGCGCGAGCTGAGCCCGCGCCTTGTGCCGTCGAAGGAGGCCCTCCTGCGCGCAATCGAGCAAGGGGCGCAGGCCCTCTCGCCCGGCCGCTGGCTCGTCGGCTACCGCTACAACGAGCGCGAAAGCGGGGGCTACCCGAGCCTCGCCGAGCTCGATGCCGCAAGCCGCGGCCGGCCGCTCTTCATCCTGCGCACCGACGGTCACCTCGGACTCGCCAATTCCGCCGCCTTTGCCGCCTGCGGCATCAGAGAGGATGCGGCCGACCCGCCCTTCGGCCGCTTCGACCGCATGCCCCGCACCGGCGGCTTCACCGGCCTCGTGCGCGAGACGGCCGCCCACATCTTCCTCGAGCGCATCCACGCGAGCGACACCGAGGAGGAGATCGCGGAAGGCATGGCGCGCGTGTTCGACGAGGCGCTCGGGCTCGGCATCACCTCGATGTACAACTCGCTTGCCTCCGCGCGCGCGATCCGCGCCTACCAGATGATGAAGCGCCGCGGCACCTTGCGCGTGCGCATGGGCATCATCGCAAGCGGGCGCGAGGCGGGACTGATCGAGGCCCTCATCGCGAGCGGGATGCAATCCGGCTTTGGCGACGACGAGCTTCGCCTCATCGGGGTCGAGTGGTGTCCCGACTGCAGCACGAGCGGCCGCACCGCCGCCTATTACGAGCCCTATGCCGGCCCACGCGTGCCGGGCGAGCCCGAGGACAACCGCGGCATGCTGCTCTACGAGGCGGAGGACCTGAAGCGCCGCGTTCTCGCCGCGCACAAGGCGGGCCTCCTCGTTTGCATCGAGGGGGTGGGGGACCGCGGCATCGATTTCGCCCTCGACGCCATCGAGGCGGCGCTCGCGGCCCATCCCGTGCCCGACCACCGCATGCGGGTCGAGCATTGCTGCTACGTGACGCCGCCGATTCTCGAGCGCCTGAAGCGACTTGGGGTCGTCGATTCCTCGGCGACCGGCTTCATGTACGATCTCGGCGACGCCTATCTCGCCAACCGAGGTGCTGCCGCCATGCGTCACATGTGGCCGCACCGCTCGCTCATCGACGCCGGCGTGCCGGCGCCCGGGCACTCGGATGCCGCCGTGTGCCAGCCGAGCCCGTGGCTCGCGATGTGGTCGATGGTGACGCGCAGGAGTGCCGGCGGGCGCTCCCTCGATCCCGCCGAGGCGATCACCCCGCTCGAGGCCTTGCGCGCCTATACCGTGCTCGGCGCCTATTCGGGACGCGAGGAGAGCATCAAGGGGAGCCTCGAGCGCGGCAAGCTTGCCGATATCGTGGTGCTCGACCGCGACCCGCTCGCGGGCGGCGCCGACGAGCTCCGCGCGGTCAAGCCGCTCATGACGTTCGTGGGCGGCGTCTTGCGCTACGAGGCGTAGCGGCGCCGAAACCAATAAGCCCCTCTCCCGCGAGCGGGGTCGAGCCGCAAAGCGGATCGACGAGGGACCCACGGCCGTAAGGCCGTGGCGCGTGAGGGAGCACGCCGACATCCGGCAATCCCTCACCCTTCCCATCCCTTCGGGATGGGCCCCTTCCCTCTCCCGCGAGCGGGAGAGGGAATATCGGGTTCCCGGTCCGCGTCAACCGCGGCTCAGGTAATCGTAAGCGGAGAGCACATGCGTGGAGACGACGCGAAAGAAATCCTCGACCCTGACATGCTCGTCGTACGAGCCCATGCCGAAGGGCGGCGGGCCGTAGACGTATGCCGGGACGTCCTTGTAGCGCCAGAGCCGCGCGTCCGTGCCGCCGAGGCTCACGATCGGCACCGGTGTGACGCCGGAGAGCTGCTTGGCGTTCGCGCGCAGAATCTCGACCATCTCGCCGAAGGGATCGCACCAGGAGGGCGCGCTGTAATTGATCTCCTCGAGCCCTACCTCGGGAAAGGCGGCTGCGATCCGCCGCACCTCGCGCATCACCTCTTCCTTCTCGACGCCGAGCGGGAGACGGATGTCCGCCTCGAGGCGGCATTCGCCGGGGACCATGTTGACCTTGAGGCCGCCGTGGATGACGCCGACGTTGAGCGTCACCTTGGGCACGATCGCCGCCGCACCCTTCCCCATCGCGGCATCGACGGCGGGTGCCGCCGCCTCGAGCGCGCGCACGACGTTGTCGGGGGGGTGCGCCGGGATGCGGGTCACGGCCTCGAGCTCGGCGATGAGCCGGCCGGCGATCTTGGTGGCACTCGCGCTGAAATGCGTGTAGGCGCCGTGGGCGCCCGGCGTGCGTATGGTGAAGGCGAGCCAAAGCGGCCCCTTCTCCCCGAAGCGGATCGTGCCCAAGCCGCTCGGCTCGCCGTTGAGCAGGCAATCGCCGCGCACCTCGGGATGATGCTCGATGAGGTAACGCGCACCCCACGGCCCGAAGGTCTCCTCGTCGGAGACGCAGGTGAGCGTGAGCTTGCCTTTGAGCTTGTCGCGGATGCGGCTCAAATAGAGATAGGTGAAGATGGAGGCGGTGGTGCCCGCCTTCATGTCGCAGGCGCCGCGGCCGTAGATACGGCCGTCGACGAGTGCCGCACCCCAGGGATCCTGCGTCCAGCCTACCCCTTCGCCCACGGGAAAGACGTCGATGTGGCCGTTGAGCACGAGATGGCGGCCGCCGGCGCCGCCCTCGAAGCTCGCCACGATGTTCGGCATCTCGCTCTTGGGCGCGATGGTCCGGTATTGGACGGCCTCGCCGGAGAGCAGCTTGGCGATGTGCGCGGCCGCTTCACGCGTGTCGCCCGGCGGGTTCGGGCTCTTGGCGCGGATGAAGCCGCGGTAGAAGTCGAGGATCCTCTCGCGATCGCGCTCGATCGCCTGCAGCAGCGCCTCCCTCTCGTGAGCCATGGCAGCACCCCTACCAACTCCTAGTGTCCTGGTTCTGAAATTCACCACATCAGGAAAACACCTGTCATTGCGAGGCGCCCGAAGGGCAACGAAGCAATCCAGCGCCGTCGTACGCCGGGGTTCGCACCACGCACGCTGCCCCGGCGTACGCCGGGGTTCGCTGCGCTCGCAATGACGGTTATCTCCGGGTGAGACGAACTTTCAAATCGCGACACTAGAGCCTGAATCCCGCCACCAGCTTGATGGCGAGGCAGGCGCCCGCCGCGAGGAAAAATATGAGCTTCTGGCTGTAGATGGCCCATGCCAGCAAGCCAAGTCCGATCCAAAGCAACACGCCCCGCGGCTCCCTTCAGCCCTGTGTGATCGTCCCATTAGGCCGCAACCAGGCGTGAAAAGGAAGACATTATGATCTGACAGCGCTTGCCCTGGTGCGCTCGAGGTGCCGTCGCTGACGAGCGCCACCTTGCCGCGAAAGGTAGCCGCACCGTCGCGCGACGGAGCACACGATCTGGAGCGCGGGAGCCAAGGCGCCCGTTTTGACTTAAATCAATGCACCTCCCGGCGCCTTCCCTTCAATGCCTGGAGACGGGCAGGGGGTATCGATGCCGTACAGCGTCGACGGTTATCTGGCTCGAGCCGAGGAATGCGCGCGCCTGGCCAATCTCACCAAGGACGACATGATCCAGCGCAAGTTGCTCGAGCTGAGACAGACTTATCTCAAGATCGCGGAGAGCCTGCAGAGGCCGAAGGAGATGAGGGGAGCGACATAAGGAGTTCCTCCTATCGCCCTTTAGCCGGCGAACGTGCTCGAGCGGCTTGCGCTCAGAGCGTCAGACAGAGCCTGAGCGAGTCGAGCACCGCGGCGTGGATATTGCGGCTCGCAACCGCGTCGCCGACGCGGTGGAGCTCGAAGCGGCCGTCGGGCCGGAAGGTCCGCGGCTGCGCGCGCCCGGCGAGGAGTGCCGCGATGTCCGTCACCCCGTCGTTGGCGGCACTCGCGCAGAGGCGACGATAGAGCCCGTCCGCCGGGATCGTGCCGTGCTCGACGACGATCTGGTCGGCGCTCAGCTCCAGCTCCGCTCCCGTCATCAGGTTGCGGAAGGTGGCGGCGATGCGGTTGCCGCGCCGCTCGACCTTCTCGATCTCATGGTCGAAGGTGACCCTGAGCCCCATGCCGTAGGCGCGTTTCTTCCAGATGGCGCGCTCGGCGTAGGTCAATTCCTGCGCGAGCTGGGCATCGATCGAGACGAGGGAAACGCCGCGGCCTTGCTCCAAGGCAAGCTCGGCGAGCTGCGGGGCGGGATGCCGGCCGGTGCCGTCGTAGACGAGAATCTCGGCGGCAAGCGGCACTGTGCCGCTCAAGGCATCCCACACGCTCGTGCAGTGCTCGGCCCCCGCGATCCATTCGATGTCCGGCACGCCGCCCGTCGCGATGATCACCACCTCCGGCTCCTCGGCGAGCACGTCGCTTTCCTCGGCCAGCGTGTTCAGCCGCAGCTCGACCCCGAGCCGCGCGAGCTCGGCGACGCGCCAATCGATGACGCCGATGAGGTCCTTGCGCCAGCTCGCGCGCGCGCCGAGCAGCACCTGTCCGCCGGGGCGCGGTGCGGCCTCGAAAAGCACCACCTTGTGGCCGCGCTCGGCCGAGACGCGCGCCGCCTCGAGGCCGGCCGGCCCGCCGCCCACGACCACGATTTTCCGCCCCGCTCTCTCGGCGCGAGCGATGATCTGGGGCAGGCTCTCCTCGCGGCCGGTCGCGGGATTGTGGAGGCAGGAGGGGCGGTATTGCGACTGGCAGTGCGTGGCACCCACGCAAGGCCGGATGCTGTCCTCGTGGCCCGCTTGGAGTTTCGCCACGATATAGGGGTCCGCGATATGGGCGCGCGTCATGGCGACCATGTCGAGGAGGCCTTCGCGGATCGCGTAGCGCGCGGTCGCGACCTCGGAGATGCGCGCGGCGTGGAAGACGGGGAGGCCGACCTGGCGCTTGAAGGCGCCGACGCGCGCGAGCCAGGGTGCGATCGGCGAGGCCATGCCCGGCATGTTGTCGACGGCAAGCGCCAGCTCGGTGTCCATGCGTCCATAGATGGCATTGAAGAAGTCGATGACGCCCGCGCGCTCGAAGAGGTGGGCGATCTCGAGGCAGTCCTCGAAGGGCAACCCGCCTCCCTCGCCCTCGTCGACGACGTAGCGCAGGCCGACGAGGAAGCGAGCGCCGACCCGCCGCCGGATCTCCTCGTGGACCATGAGGCCGAAGCGGCAGCGGTTCGCGAGCGAGCCGCCGAAGCGGTCCGTGCGCCGGTTCGTCCGCGGCGAGAGGAATTGGCCGATCAGGTGGCCGCCCGCCAGCGTCTCGATGCCCTCGAGGCCTCCCTCCTCGCAGCGGCGCGCCGCGTCGCCGTAGGCCTTGACCACGCGCGCGATGTCGTGCTCGTCCATCTCCTTGGGGAAGCTGCGGTGGAGCGTCTCGCGCACGGGCGAGGGTGCGATCGTCGGCAGCC
Source organism: Alphaproteobacteria bacterium (assembly GCA_035272805.1). Lineage (GTDB taxonomy): Bacteria > Pseudomonadota > Alphaproteobacteria > JACZXZ01 > JACZXZ01 > DASPPM01. The sequence goes on from DATEQI010000181.1 coordinate 13,616, forward strand.
AGTTGGACGCATAGGGCTCGCCGCGCCGGCCGAGATGCGTGATCTGGCACATCAAGGCCGTGCCGTGCCGGTGTATGCGCTCGGAGAATTGCTGCAGGTGGGGAATGATGGCGTCCACGCCCACGTTGAGCTGGCGAAAGATATTGGGAGAGTCGGGCGCCACGTTCGAGGAGCCGCCGAACATCGTAAGCGCGATGCCGCCTTTCGCCTTCTCCTCGTGGTAGAGCTGATAGCGCTCCTTCGGCATCCCGCCTTCCTCGAGCCCGCAGGCGTGGCTCGTGCTCATCAACCGGTTCTTGAGCACGAGCGCCTTGATCGCGAGCGGTTGCAGGAGGGGGTCTTGCGCGCCGGCAGCGTCCGCAGCCGCCTGGCGCTCCTCGACGTCCATTTGCTCGGCTCCCTTTGATTCACCTGCACCAAGACGCCGGGCCGTCGGCGAAAAATCCAGTCCGATCGTAGGTCCGCCGCGTTCCGCTGTCACGGCGGAAAACCGGTCCCAGCGCGTTTTCCGATCTGATGGAATCGGTGTGTTGTCGATCGTCATTCCCGCGAAGCTTGTCCCCGCGAAAGCGGGGAGCGGGAATCCAGCGGCTTCCTGGACCCCCGCTTGCGCGCTAGTTGACGCACACAAATCCGAAGATCACCGGCAAGTCATCATGTTGCGCTGTGCAAAGGCGCCCCGGACTGGCCGCGGTGCGTCCTTCGAGACGCTCGCTACGCTCGCTCCTCAGGATGAGGTTAAGTCTTTCTGCCACACACAAATTTGCCTCATCCTGAGGAGCGCCCCGAAGGGGCGCGTCTCGAAGGACCCACGACGGTACTGCAAGCGTCCTTGAGATGTGTACATCAACTAGTGCTTGCGCGGGGGTGACGAGACGAGCGTTTCCACTCGATCGGATATCGCTCTAGCGCAGAAAGCTTTGCTCCGACTCGCTTTCGCAATGCGACAGCGCTTCGCGGCGCGGCCGTTATGTCGAGAGCCTTGCGTTTCCATGGGCGCACTCTGCCGAGCCATCGGCGAATCAATTTTGATCCATCGACCTTTCGCATACGCGAGAGCGCGGATGCGAAGGCTCTCGGCCAAGACAGGCGTGCTGGATCTCGTGCATAATTACGGAGTGGCGAAAGCGGAACGGCGCGCGGTGCGAGGAATGCAAGGCGAGAGCGGCGAGATCAAATACACGACCTGCTACATGTGCGCCTGCCGCTGCGGCATCAAGGTGCATCTCGAGGATGGCCGTGTCCGCTACATCGAGGGCAACCCGCGCCATCCGGTCAATCGCGGCGTGCTCTGCGCCAAGGGTGCCGCCGGCATCATGCAGCATTACTCGCCGGCGCGCCTGAGGAAGCCGCTCAAGCGCACGGGCCCGCGCGGCACGGCCGCGTTCCAGGAAATCGAGTGGGAAGAGGCGTTGACCCTCGCCGCCGACTGGCTCGGCGCCGTGCGCCGCAGCGACCCGCGCCAGCTCGCCTTCTTCACCGGCCGCGACCAGTCGCAAGCGCTGACCGGCTGGTGGGCGACGCAGTTCGGCACGCCCAATTACGCCGCCCATGGCGGCTTATGCTCGGTCAACATGGCGGCAGCCGGGTTCTATACGCTCGGCGGCTCGTTCTGGGAGTTCGGCGAGCCCGACTGGGAGCGCGCCAAATATCTGATGCTCTTCGGCGTGGCGGAGGACCACGATTCCAATCCGATCAAGATCGGCCTCACCAAGCTGAAGGAGCGCGGGGCGAAGTTCGTCTCGGTCAATCCGGTGCGCACGGGCTACTCCGCCGTGGCGGACGAATGGCTCGGCATCCGCCCCGGCACGGACGGCCTCTTCGTGCTGGCGCTGGTGCACGAGCTCCTCCGCGCCGACCGTGTCGATCTCGATTATCTCGTGCGCTACACCAACGCGCCGTGGCTGACGCTCCGCAATCCCGGCGCTGCCGATGACGGGCTCTTCGCGCGCGACGGGGAGGGCCGCGTTCTCGCCTGGGACGGGCGCCGGCAGGAGGCCGTGCGCGCGGAGGATGCCAACATCGCGCCCGCGCTCGTCGGCGAGGTGACGCTCGCCCAAGGCCGCCGGGCCGTGCCGGTTTTCCAGCGCATCGCCGAGCGCTACCTCGAGCCGCGATATGCGCCGGACGCGGTCGCCGCGCGTTGCGGGATCCCGGCCGAGACAATCCGTCGCATCGCCGCCGAGCTCGCCCATGTCGCCTTCGAGGAGGAGATCGCGATCGATCAACCCTGGGTCGATTGGGCGGGGCGCCGGCACGCGCGCATGATCGGCCGGCCCGTGAGCATGCACGCCATGCGCGGCATCTCCGCCCATTCCAACGGCTTTCACACCTGCCGCGCGATCCATCTCCTGCAAATACTGCTGGGTGCGGTCGATACGCCCGGCTCGTGGCGCTATGAGGCGCCCTATCCGCGCCCGGTTCCGTTCGGCGCCAAGCCGGCCGGCAAGCCCGGCGAGGTGCGCGCCGGGGCGCCACTGCCGGCAGGCCCCCTCGGCATGCCGGAGGGGCCGGAAGATCTGCTGGTCGAGGCCGACGGCACGCCGTGCCGCATCGACAAGGCGTTTTCCTGGGAGGCGCCGTTGGCGCTCCACGGCCTCATGCAGATGGTGATCCGCAACGCCTGGCAGGGCGACCCGTACCCGATCAGCACGCTTTTCATGTACATGGCCAACATGTCGTGGAACTCGGCGATGAACACCGAGGAGACCATGGCCATGCTGAGCGATCGCGACGAGCGCACAGGCGAATACAAGATCCCGCGCATCATCTATGCGGACGCCTATTTCTCCGAAATGGTCGCCTATGCCGACCTCGTCCTTCCGGATACCACCTATCTCGAGCGCTGGGACTGCATATCGCTGCTCGATCGCCCGATCAGCAACGCCCAAGGTCCCGCCGATGCCATTCGCCAGCCGGTGGTCGAGCCCGACCGCGACGTGCGGCCGTTTCAGGACGTGCTCATCGAGCTCGGCGTGCGGTTAGCGCTGCCGGGCTTCGTCGATCGCGAGGGTAAGGCGCTCTATAAGGACTATCCCGACTATATCGTGCGTCACGAGCGCAAGCCCGGCATCGGGCTGCTCGCCGGCTGGCGCGGCAGCGAGGGGGATGAGGCGGGCCGCGGCGCCGTCAACCCGCGCCAGCTCGAGCGCTATGTCTCGAATGGAGGCTTCTGGCAGCATCGCCTGCCGCCCGAGCAGCTCTACTACAAGCACGCCAACAAGGCCTATCTCGAGTGGGCCCGAGAGATGGGGTTCATCGACGAGGCCAAGCCGGTCGTGCTGCAGCTCTATAGCGAGGTGCTGCAGAAATTCAGGCTTGCAGCACTTGGCCACGGCGCCGTCCAACCACCCGAGCGGCACCGCGCGCGGATCGCGGCGCACTTCGATCCCCTTCCCGTTTGGTACGTGCCCTTCGAGGAGGCGGCCGTCGACGCCACCTCGTTCCCTCTTCACGCCGTCACCCAGCGCCCGATGCCGCTCTATCACTCGTGGGGCTCGCAGAACGCTTGGCTGCGTCAGATCTATACGCACAACCTGCTTTACGTGAACCGCGCGACCGCGCGCGCGCACGGCCTTGCCGACGGCGATTGGGTCTGGCTCATCAGCCCGTACGGCCGCGTGAAGTGCCAGATGCGCACTATGGCGGGCGTCAATGCGGCGACGGTATGGACGTGGAACGCGGTCGCCCGGCAGCGCGGCGCCTGGAACCTGGCCCCCGACGCGCCCGAAGCCGTGCGCGGCTTCCTCTTGAATCACATCATCTCCGATTTGCTGCCGCAGGAGAGCGGCCCTCGCCTTGCCAATGCCGATCCCGTGACCGGCCAAGCCGCTTGGTACGATTTGCGCGTGCGCATCGAAAGGGCGCCAGCCCAAGAGGCCGGCCTCGCTGAGCCGCGCGCGGCCGTGCTCCCCCGCCTGCCGGGATTGGCGCCCCCGCCCGACATCCTCCGTTACGGCGCCGACTTCAAAGCGAGCTTTCGCCATGACTAGCCTGCCCATACCGGGACGGAAGCAGCTCGGTCTCGTGATCGACCTCGATACCTGCGTCGGCTGCCATGCCTGCGCGGTCGCCTGCAAGGAATGGAACAGCGGCGCCATCTCGGCACCGCTCACCGATCATTCGCCCTACGGCGCCGATCCGGAGGGCGTCTGGTTCAATCGCGTTCACGCCTTCGAGGTGGGCGAAGGGGAGGAAGGCCGCATGGCCTATTTCCCCAAATCCTGCCTGCACTGCGCCGAGCCTGCCTGTGTCGAGGTCTGCCCGACCGGCGCCTCCTACAAGCGCGCCGAGGACGGCATCGTGCTGGTCAACCCCGACACCTGCATCGGCTGCAAGCTATGCTCCTGGGCCTGCCCCTATGGGGCGCGCGAGTTCGACGAGGATGACGGCGTCATGAAAAAGTGCACGCTCTGCGTCGATCGCATCTACGACGAGGGCTTGCCCGAGGAGGAGCGCGTGCCGGCCTGCGTCGCGTGCTGCCCCTCGCACGCGCGCCATTTCGGCGATTTGGGCGATCCCGCATCGGAGGTCTCCAGACTCGTCGCCGCGCGCGGCGGTTTCGATCTGATGCCGGAGCTCGGCTACGCGCCGGTCAACAAATACCTGCCGCCGCGCGCGAAGCGGTGTTCGGCCGCCGGGTCCGGCTCGCCGCAGGAATTGGCACCCGTAATTGACGGGGCCAATCCCTTATTGCGCTGGATCGACCGCTTCCTCTCCCGCTGAGCGCAGTGCAGCCGACCGGCCCCGCCTAGCTGATCCCCTGCCTCCATGCATCCCGCTCTTTCCGTCATCCTCTTCACGGTCGCCTCGGGTGCCGGCTACGGCAGCCTGGCCCTCTTCGGTCTTCTCGTCGCTTGCGGATGGGTGACGCGCGCGCACGCTCCCGGCTTGACCGTGTTGGCACTGGGGCTTGGCTTGGTGACGGCCGGGCTCCTCTCCTCCACCTTCCATCTCGGCCACCCGGAGCGCGCTTGGCGCGCGCTCAGCCAGTGGCGCTCCTCCTGGCTCTCGCGCGAAGGCGTCGCGGCGACGGCGAGCTACGTACCCGCACTCCTCTTCGCACTCAGCCTCGCGCTCGACGGCGGAGCCTCGACCACCCTCTTTGCACTTGCGACGTTGGTCATGGCGCTGATCACCGTCGGCTGCACGGCGATGATCTACCGCTCGCTCAAACCGGTCCATCAATGGCACAACGGCTTCGTCCTCCCCGTCTATTTGGCCTTCAGCGCCGCGACCGGTGCCTTGTGGGTCAATGCCGCCCTTCTCTTCCGGGGTGCCGACGCGAGAGCGGCGGCGGTCGCGGGCCTCTTGACCCTCCCCATCCTCGCGGCGCTCAAGCTCGGCTACTGGCGCTTCATCGATACGACCGCGAGCCCTTCGACGGCGGGGAGTGCGACGGGCCTCGGCCCGCTCGGCAGAGTCCGGCTCTTCGAGGCGCCGCACAGCGGCTCGAACTACCTCTTGCGGGAGATGGGCTTCATCGTCGCGCGCAAGCATGCGCTCAAGCTCAGGAGGATCGTGCTTGCCATCGGGCTGGCCGCACCTTTTGCGCTTTCCGGGCTTACGCTCGCCACGGGCGCTGCGGCGCCGGCGCTTGCCCTGCTCGCGGCACTCCTTGCCACCTTTGGCGCGCTGGTCGAGCGCTGGCTCTTCTTCGCCGAGGCGAAGCACAGCGTGACACTCTATTACGGCGCCGAGCGCGCCTGAGGCGGGAACGCCGCCGCCCAAGCGGCCCGCTTGCCCCGCCTCGCCTTTCTGCTACGGGGCAAGCGCCGCTCCATCGCTTGCGCCGAGGCTATAGGTGTCTCCGGACAGGCCGCCAGTGCGCCGCATAGTGCGTCACATAGGGGTAATAGCCGGCCGGGTAGCCGTAGTAGTAGTAGAGCGCCGGCGCCGGCGGCACATAGGCGGGGTAGGGATAGACGGGTGCCGTGTAATAGTACCAGGCATTGCCGGCGATCCACCACCAGCCGAGGCGGCCCTCGTGCGGGCCACGGAACCAATGCCCGCCGCGCCAATTGACCCAGCCGCGATCGTGATGGCGATAACCGTCGCCCCGCCAGTGACGCTCCTGCGCGAGGGCCGGCGCTGCGCCGATAGCCGAAAGCGCGGCAACCGCCACGGCGGCAAGGGCCAAGGAGCGCAAGGCACGGGCGTTGCCGAGCTTGCTTCTCACGCGTCCGAGGATGGACATTGCTGTCACTCCTTCCAGTTCGAGCCAAAGCTTGTCGAACTGAATATGAAACGCAGGAGTAGCGTTTTCCTTGCGCGAGAGCGGGTGCTTTGTGCCCGGCACGGGATCACATCCTCTTGAGCGGGTGCCACAATCTCGCCACATTGCGCCACGCGGGCCGCACGCGCATCGCCCTTGTTTCTCGCGTGAGCTTTCTCCCGCGTCGTCCTATAGAAGAACTATAGAAGAATGAGTGCCTCGCGTGCCGCCGATGTACCAGGGTAAGGGGCGAAGGGCGGGCGCTGTTTTTCCGCTGCCTTCGGATGAGGCAGGGCGGAGAGGGAGAGAGTGCGGGCCATGCCGGTCGAAATTCTCGCCATGGGCGAGGCGATGGTCGAGTTCAACGCGACGGGATCCGCGGGGGAGGGTGCCACCTACGTGCAGGGCTTTGGCGGCGACACCTCGAATGCCGCGATTGCCGCGGCCCGTCAAGGTGCCGCTGCCGGCTATCTGAGTGCGGTCGGCGAGGACGTCTTCGGCGAGGCGCTGCTTGCGTTGTGGCGGCGCGAAGGGGTCGATGCCAGCTGCGTCAAGCGCGATGCCGGCGCACCCACCGGCATCTACTTCGTCACGCACGGCCCGCAAGGCCACAGCTTCACCTATTACCGCACCGGCTCGGCCGCGAGCCGCTTGGCGCCGGCCGACATCGCCGAGGCGGCGATCGCCGCCGCCAAGATCCTCCACGTCTCGGCCATCAGCCAGGCGATCAGTGCCACCGCCGAGGCGGCGGTCAAGCATGCGATCAAGTACGCGCGACGGCACGGCGTCGCCGTCTCCTACGATACCAATCTGCGGCTCAAGCTGTGGCCGCTGGCGCACGCGCGCGCGACCATCCATGCAACCCTGGCCGAGGCCGACATAGCACTGCCGAGCCTCGAGGATGCGCGGCTCCTGACCGGGTTGGAGGAGCCCGACGCCATCGTCGACTTCTATCTCGAGCTCGGCGCCCCTTTGGTGGCGCTCAAGCTCGGCAGCGAGGGCTCGCTCGTGGCGACGCGGGACCAGCGCCGGCGCGTCCCCGGCCACCAAATCAAGGCCGTGGATGCCACCGGTGCGGGCGATACCTTCGCGGGCGCCTTCCTCGCGCGCCTCATAGCCGGCGACGACCCGCTCCGCGCCGCCACTTACGCGAACGCGGCCGCGGCCCTCTCGACGGCCGGCTACGGCGCCGTGACCCCCATTCCCACCCGCGCGCAGGTGAAACGCTTCCTCGCCGAGAGCCACGCGCGCGCCTTGAGCTGAGGACCGAGGGCCATGAGCCGGATACCGCATTCCCAGTCTCCCGAGATCGCCGCCCTCCTTGCCAGGGCCGCCGTCATCCCGGTGCTCACGGTCGAGGAGCCCGCGCGCGCCGTATCCCTTGCGCGCGCGCTGGTGGCGGGCGGGCTCGCTGTGCTTGAGATCACGCTCAGGACCGAAACGGCACTCGCGGCGGCGCGCGCGATCATGGCGGAGGTCGAAGGGGCCGTCGTCGGCATCGGCACGGTCCTGACGGAGGCGCACATGCGCGCGAGCCGCGAGGCGGGTGCCCGCTTTGCGGTGAGCCCGGGAGCCACCGCCCGTCTCCTCGAGGCAGCGGCCGAGGCCGGGATACCCTACCTTCCGGGGGCTGCGACCGCCTCCGAGATTCAAGCGCTCCTCGAGCGCGGCTATACGCACCTCAAGTTCTTTCCCGCCGAGAGCCTGGGCGGGGTCGCGGCCTTGAAGGCGCTCTCGGCACCCTTCCGCCAAGTCCGCTTCTGCCCGACCGGCGGCATCGATGCCGCCACGGCGAAGGCCTATTTGGCCCTCGACTGCGTCGCCGCGGTGGGTGGGTCCTGGGTGGCGCCGCCGGAGCGTACCGCCGCCGGCGACTGGGCCGCGATCACGCGGCTCGCGCGCGAGGCGGCAGCCCTCTCACGCAAGGTCTTGGTGGCGTAGCGGGGCC
>DATEQI010000182.1:0-4601 GCA_035272805.1 Alphaproteobacteria bacterium
TCGGCCCCGCGGCACTCGAGCGCCTCGCAGAGGCCGATGCCATGGGCTCGCTCGGGCTCGACCGGCGCGCCGCACTCTGGGCCGTGCAGGCGCTCGACGAGGCGCCGCTTCCCCTCTTCGCCGCGGCGGCACGGCGGGTGCTCGCGCCTGAGCCGGAGGTGACTTTGCCGCCTGCGGCCCTCGGCGAGGAGGTGGCGGCGGATTACGCGACGCTCAGGCTCTCGCTCAAGACCCATCCCTTGGCGCTCCTGCGCGAGCGTCTGGCGCGGGACGGCGTTACCCCCCACGCCGAGCTCGCGACGACGGCAGAGGGCAAGCGGGTCACGGTCGCGGGCTTGGTGCTCGTGCGCCAGCGGCCGGGGAGTGCGAGAGGCGTCATCTTCGCCACCCTCGAGGACGAGAGCGGCCCCGCCAACGTCATCATCTGGCCCGACATCTTCGAGCGCTTCCACCGGGTGGTGCTCGCCTCCCGTCTCATGGCGGCGACGGGACGGCTGCAGCGCGAAGGCATCGTCATCCACGTCATCGCCGAGCGCCTCGCCGATCTCACGCACTACTTGAGGGACCTCATGAGCGCACCCGAGGGCGCGCGAGCGGCACCGCCCGAACGGCAGCTCTACCCCTCGCGCGACTTCCATTGAGCGGAGACGGACCCCCTACTCTCAAAATCCCGCGAGCACGACCTTGCCGCGGGCCTTGCCGCTCTCGATGAGCGCATGCGCCTTCCTGAGCGCCGCCGCGTTGATGGTCCCCATCGTCTCGGTCGCGGTCGTGCGGATCAAGCCATCGTCGACAAGGGCGGAAACTTCGTTGAGCAGGCGATGTTGGGCGATCATGTCCGGCGTCTCGAAGCTCGAGCGCACGAACATCGCCTCCCAGTGAATGGACACGGCCTTGCGCTTGAAGGGCAGCGCATCGAGGGATTTGGGGTCGTCGATCAGGCCGAACTTGCCCTGCGGTGCCATGATCTCGACGATCTCCGCGAGGTGCCGGTCGGTCGCGGTGACGCCGAAGACGTAATCGACGCTCGGAAACCCGAGGGCCGCGAGCTGCGGGGCGAGCGGCTGGCCATGATCGACGACGTGGTGCGCGCCGAGTTCGAGGCACCAGGCCTTCGTCTCGGGCCGCGAGGCCGTGGCGATGACCGCAAGCCCGGTGAGCCGGCGCGCCAATTGGATGGCGATCGAGCCGACGCCGCCGGCACCGCCGATGATGAGAAGCGCACCCGCCGCCGCGGGCTTGCCGATGCGGATCCCGAAGCGGTCGAACAGCATCTCCCAGGCGGTGATCGCGGTGAGCGGAAGGGCCGCGGCCTCGGCGAAGGAGAGGCGCTTCGGCATGGCGCCCGTGATGCGCTCGTCGACGAGATGGAACTCGGCGTTGGTCCCTTGGCGCAGGATGCTGCCGGCGTACCAGACCTTGTCGCCGGGCTTGAAGAGGCTTGAGCCCGGCCCCACGGCCTCGACGGTGCCGGCGCCGTCGAAGCCGAGCACCTTGGCCTTGCCCGGCTCGGGCTCGGCGCGCATCCGCACCTTGGTATCGACCGGGTTGACCGACACGGCCTCGATCTTGACGAGAAGGTCGCGGCCGCTCGGCGCCGGCTTCTCGAGCTCGAGGTCGAGGAGCGACTTCGCCTCGCTGATCGGCAAAGAGCGGTAGTAGCCCACGGCTTTCATCCAATCCTCCCTTCGCGCATGAGATGATGGCGCAGCAGCACCAGCCGGTCATTGCCCCAAAAGAGCCGGCCGCCGGCGATAAAGGTCGGCACCCCGAAGGCCCCGCGTGCGAGCGCTTGGCGCAAGATGCGCTCTTGCTCGGCCCTGCTCGCGCTGCTGTCAAGCTCCGCCTCGAAGCGGGCGCGGTCGAGGCCGGCCCGCTCGGCCAGCTCCGCGCAAAGTGCGCGGTCGATGCGCGGCCGCTCTTCCACGAAGATCGCCGCGAACAAGGCGCGCGCGTATGGCTCGACCGCAGCCAAGCGCCGCGCCGTGACGGCGGCCCGCGACAGCAAGTCGGGGTCGAGTGCCAGACGCCCGTGCGGCTCGCGGAAGGGAATGCCGTAATACTCCGCCCACGCCTCGGCATCGCGCCGCCGATAGTCCCAGTCATATTGACCCGCGGCTTTCCCCACCTCGAAGGGATTGTCGCCCCGCGCCTCGATGAGCTTGGCACTATCGAGCGGCAGCCAGTCGAACGCGGCACCGGTCTCGGCGGCGAGCGCGGTCAACTGGCTCGCCGCGAGATAGGAATAACGGCTGCCCAGCCCGAAATAGAACTCGACGGCAGGGCGCGGTGCTAAGCTCATCACGCCGGCCGCGCCGTCACGCCGCACCGCCGCCGCGGGCGAGCGTCGTCACGATGCTGATCTCGGAGGTGAGCGTGCGGTGCACGGGGCACTTGTCGGCGATCTCCAAGAGGCGCCGGCGCCCGGCGTCGTCGAGCGGGCCCTCGAGCTCGATCATGCGCTCGATGCGGTCGAGCATGCCCTCCTTGGTCTCGCACTCGGCGCAGTCCTCCGCGTGGATCTTGCGGTGGCTGAGGCGCACGATCGTGCGCGCGAGCGGCAGGCCCTTGCGCTCGGCATAGAGGCGGAGCGTCATCGCGGTGCAGGCGCCGAGGGCGGCCAGGAGATAATCGTAAGGCCCGGGGCCGCTGTCGTTGCCGCCTGAGGCCTCGGGCTCGTCCGCGGCGAGGCGATGGCGCCCGACCGCGATCACTTCGGTGAAGCGGCCTTCGCGCGTCTCGGCCACCACCACTTCGCCCGCGCGCGACGGCTCCACGGCCGGCAATGAAGTTCCTTGCGCAGCACCCACATAGCGCTGGGCCCAGGCGGCGAGCACCTCGGCCACGAATTCGGCATCCTCGCGCCGGCGCAAGAGATGGTCCGCCTGGTCGAGGGAGACGAAGCTCTTGGGGTGGCGCGCCGTCTCGAAGATGCGCGCGGCGTTCTCGATGCCGACGATCTCGTCGCGCGGCGCGTGAAAGATGATGAGCGCCTTGCGCAAGTCCCGGATGGCCTCCTCGAGGCGGTGGCGCGCGATGTCCTCGAGGAACTGCCGCTTGATGCGGAAGGGCCGGCCGCCGATCGAGACCTCCGCCTCCCCCGCGGCCTCGATCTCGGCGGCGCGCTCGCCCAAAAGCTGCCTCACATGGAGCGGCTCGGCGGGGGCTGCGATCGTCGCAACCGCGGTCGCCTCCGGCACGCGGGCGGCCGCGGCAAGGACGGCCGCACCGCCCAGGCTGTGGCCGATGAGGAGCTTCGGCGCGGCGTGGTACTCGCGCAAGAAATCGGCCGCGGCGACGAGATCGCCGAGGTTCGAGGAGAAATTGGTGTTGGCGAACTCGCCCTCGCTCGCGCCGAGACCGGTGAAATCAAAACGCAGCACGGCGAAGCCGCGCTCCGCGAGGCCGCCCGCGATGCGCGCCGCGGCGAAGATGTCCTTCGAGCAGGTGAAACAATGCGCGAAGAGCGCAAACGCGCGCGGCGTCGCCGCCGGCAGCTCGAGGAGGGCCGCGAGACGCTCGCCGCCGCTGCCCCGGAAATCGACGCGCTCGGCTCGTCGTGCCATGGTCCCCTCCCCGTGCGCGTTACCGGTCGATGCACCTCAGCCTTGCCGAGCGATCACGGCAGGCTGTGCTTTCAAGAGCGCACGGTTAATATGACGCGCCCCAGCCGACGAGGACAAGGATGACCAGGGACGACGTCGAGATTCTTTCGCACGAGCGGCCGTATCAGGGCTTCTTCAGCCTCGAGCGCTTCAGGCTCCGGCACCGGCTCCATGCCGGCGGCTGGAGCGGCGTCATCGAGCGCGAGCTCTTCGTGCGCGGCCCGGCCGCCGGTGTGCTGCTCTACGATCCGCGGCTCGATGCCGTGGTCCTGATCCGGCAGTTCCGCATGGGCGCCTTCGGCGCCGGGCGCGGCCCGTGGATCACCGAGATCGTGGCGGGCATCGTCGATCCCGACGAAAGTGCCGAGGCGACCGTGCGCCGGGAGGCGGTCGAGGAGGCGGGGGTCACAATCGCCGATCTCGCCCCCATCACGACCTACTTGACCTCGCCCGGCGCGTGCTCCGAGACGGTCGCGCTCTTTTGCGGCCGCGTCGACGCCTCGAGCGCCGGCGGCATCCACGGCATCGGCCGCGAGCACGAGGACATCCGCGTCATCGTCCTCCCGGTGGCCGAGGCCTTCGCCATGCGGCGCAAGAACGACGAGATCCAGGACTCGATCACCGTCAACGCGCTGCTCTGGCTCGAGCTCGAGCATCAAGCGCTGCGCCGACGCTGGAGCTGAGACACCGGCGCGCGCTTCAGAAGATACCGAGAAAGCCGCCGCTGCTCTCGGGCGGAGCCGTGACGCTGCACCATTGCAGCGCCTCCGCGCGGCTGAGCTGCCCGTCATGGCTCGCATTGAGCGAGTCGAAGACCTTGCCGGCGTGCTGCAGGAATTCCGGCTCGGTGACCTGCAAACGGAGGCTCGTGTCCGCGGACATCACCGGATCGGGGACGTCGCGCGCGATGTCGGCGCTGCCGGTGCCCGTGCCGCCCGAGCCCGGCTTCTTCATGTGGCCGGGATGTCCCGCCTTGGCGCTGTCGCTCTCGCTGTC
>DATEQI010000183.1:0-6826 GCA_035272805.1 Alphaproteobacteria bacterium
GGGCCTCGAGCACGCGCACGTCGGCGAGCTTGAGCTCCTTGGTCACGTCCTGGGCCCAACCCTTGCCGAAGCTCTCCCACGCCAGCACGTCGACCGCGCGCGCGCCCAAGAGCGACCACAGCGCCATCTCGACCGCACCCGTGTCGGAGGCCGGCACGATGGCCATGCGATAGTCGCGCGGCACGCCGAGCAGGCGGCGGCTCAGCTCGATGACGAGGGCGAGCTTCGCCTTGCCGTCCTGCGAGCGGTGCGAGCGGCCGATCGAGGCCTCGCTCAGCGCAGCAGGCGTCCAGCCCGGGCGCTTGGCGCAGGGTCCGGAGGAGAAATGGGCCACCTCCGGCCTGATCGTCGGCTGCTTCGGCGCTTCCATGGCTTGACTTCGGCGGCTCCTTACCCGCGGGAGCCGCGAGTGTAGGGGCGATGTTGCAGTGCGTCAACGAAGGCCGGACGCGACATTTAAAGACGGGCGATTCGCATATGTGGCCTCGGAAACAAAGATCTTGTTCCGCGCTCTTGCCGATCCGGAGCCTCGCTCTCGGGGTGTTTTTGCCTTCCACCTTGCGGAAGCGACCCGCCGTTGGCTGTGCAAGCCGGAACCGTTGCGGGCACAGCTGGGAAAGATGCCGTCGCGATATGCGGCCCTAGTCGTCGCTAGACGAAAGTGATAGATATCGTCGGTATCTACCTTTGATGCTCGCCGCGGAGAGAGGTTATGGCCGGAGCTCGGACTGCAAAGCTGTTCAAGCATGGCCGCAGCCAAGCCGTGCGCCTGCCCAAGGACTTCCGCCTGCCGGGTTCGGAGGTGCGTGTGCGCCGCATCGGCCGTGGCGTCTTGTTGGAACCGATGGAGCGCGAAATCGGGGACATCAAGGCGGTGTTCGCCGAAATCGATCGGTTGGGCGGAACGGATTTCCTGCCGGAGGGCCGGCCCGAGCAGCCGCCGATGCCGCCGCCGCGTGCGGTCATTGGCCGATGATCTGCCTCGACACGAATGCCGTGATCGCGGCGATCAATCAACGCCCAGCCAATGTGCGCCGGCGGCTGGAGGCGGCACTCGTCGAAAAGGTGGCGATCGGCATACCGGTCATCGCCCTTTACGAAATGTGGTACGGGATCAAAAAGAGCACGCGGCCGCAGGCGAATGCGGCAGCGCTCGCCACCTTCTTGACGCTCGAGCTAACACCCTGGCCCTTCGAACCCGAGGACGCCGAGGAAGCAGGCGACATTCGGGCGGCCCTTGATCGGGCGGGCACGCCGATCGGACCCTATGACGTTCTGATCGCGGCGCAGGCGCGCCGTCGGGGCGCCGCCCTCGTGACGGCCAATGCGTCAGAGTTCACCCGCGTGCCGGGTCTGAAGACGGAAGACTGGGCGGCCGCCTGAACGCGCCACCGGGCGCTTCCGCTCTTCAGTCCGCTGTGACACGCCTGTCACGCCCCACGCATGGCAGCATCGGCGCTCATGTCGTGCACGACGGCGCGCGTGCCCATGGTCGTCACCCCCGCCCGCCTCACCAGAGGCCGTAGTACCACGGCACGAAGAGCGTGAAGGCGATCCAGGTGATGATCGTGATGGGCGTGCCGGCGATGAGGAAATCCTTGAAGCGGTAATGGCCGGGCCCCATGACGAGGAGGGTTGCCGGGTGCGCCACGGGCGAGGCCAAGGCCGAGTTGGCGGCGAAGGCGACGGCAATCGCGAACACCATCGGATCGACGCCGAGCTGCTGGCCGAGACTGACGGCGATCGGGGTGAAGATCACCGAGCTCGCCTTGTTGTTGATCAGGTTGGAGACCAGCATCACGATGAGGAAGAAGAGCGAGAGGTTGAGGGCCGGGCCCATGCCGTGGAAGGCGTTCGAGAAAAGCGTCGAGAGGTAGTGGGCCCCTCCCGTCTCCTCGAGGGCGACGCCGAGGCCGAGGGCCGCCGCGATCGTCATGATGATGGCGCTGTCGATCGCCCGCACCGCCTGATTGAGCGTAAGTGCCCCCGAGAGGATCATGGCGAGGGCACCCACGAGGGCCCCGATCACGGTCGGCACCAGCCCGCTCGCGATGGCGAGCACCGTCACGAGGAAGATCAACGCGGCGCGCCGCCTGTGGTGCCGCATGGGCACTTCGGTCGTCGAGCGATCCATGAGTACCACGTCGCGGCTCTGGCGCAGCGCGTCCACGTCCTCGCGGCGGCCCTGGATGAGCAGCACGTCGCCCGCCTCGAGGCGAAGCTCGCTCATGCGCGCGAGGATCATGCGCGAGCGGCGCTGCATGCCGAGCACGATGCAGCGGTAGCGGTGGTGGAAGCCGATCTCCTCCAGATTCTGGCCGATCATGCCGGAGCCCGGCGCCACCATCACCTCGACAAGGACGCGCTCGCTCCGTTGCCAGCGCTCGTCGCGCGCCTCGCGCGGCTCGCCCTCGTCCAAGTCGGTCTCGAGCAGCCCCGGATCGAGCTTCGCCGCCTCGACGAGCGCGTTGCGCGTCGCCGCCACCACGAGCACGTCGCCGGGCCGCAGGACGAGGTCCTCGAACGGTGCCACGAAGGCGTGCTCGTCCCGCTGCACCATGCGCATCGTCATCTCGGGCAGGCTCGCGAAGTATCCGGCGAGGGCGGTCGCCCCCACGAGCTTGGAGTCCTCGGTGACGGTGATCTGGGCGATGTACTGCTTGCCCCCGCCGCTGTCGCCCGCGATCGCGAGCGCCAGATCCGCGCGGTCCTCGAGCAG
This sequence comes from Alphaproteobacteria bacterium, assembly GCA_035272805.1. Taxonomy (GTDB): domain Bacteria; phylum Pseudomonadota; class Alphaproteobacteria; order JACZXZ01; family JACZXZ01; genus DASPPM01. Next base: position 2,720 of record DATEQI010000183.1, read on the forward strand.
GCGCGGGCAGATGAAGAGCGCATAGAGGAAGCCGACGCCGGCCAGCACGAGCCCCGGCACGGTGAGCTCGAAGAAGCTCATGGGGCGGCTGCCGATCTCGACGAGCGTGCCCGAGACGAGAAGGTTCGAGCTCGCCCCGATGAGTGTCAACTTGCCGCCCATCACCACGGCGTAGCTGAGCGGGATCATGAGCTGGCTCGGCGAGCGTCCCATGCGGCGCGCGAGCGTCTGCACGATCGGAATGAAGATGACAACCACGGGAATGTTGTTGAGCACGCTCGCCAGCGCCAGCCCGGTGAGCATGGTGATAGCTAAGGCCAGCATCGGGCGCCGGCCGCCGAGCCGCGAGACGAGGGCCGCCGTCCGGTCGAGCAGCCCCGTGCGCACGATGCCCTCGCCCACCACGATGAGGCCGAGTACCGTCAGGAGGGCCGGATTGCCGAAGCCTGCGAGCAGGCGCTCGGCACTCACCCTTGGGTGCCCGCCGGCGTCGACGACCGGAAAGTAATGGAAGAGCACGAGGAGTGCCGTGAGGATCGCGAGCGAGCTGACCTCGAGCGGCGTCTTCTCCCACGCATAAAGGACGAGGGCGACGAGGATCAGCGCCAAGGTCACCCACATCTGGAAGCCGGGATCGAGTGCCGCCGTCATCGCCACCTATGCCCTTGCCCCGCCCGCTCAGCCGGCCCGCGGCCGGCACGCGCGATGCCGGCCCGCGGCCGGCACGCGCGATACCGGCCGACATTATCATGAGGAAGCATCCGACGGCACGAGGGGTTCCTTGACCGCCCGACCGGCGTAACTCATGCTCCAGCTCCGCATTTCGACCGCGCACGAGAGGGAAGGAGGCCCGAGCATGTCCATCATCGTCTACGATCTCGCCGGCAGGGACGACCGCCGCTTCAGCCCGTACTGCTGGCGCACGCGCATGGCCCTCGCGCACAAGGGGCTGGAGGCCGAGTTCCGGCCCTGGCATTTCGGCGAGAAGGAGAAGATCTCGTTCTCGGGCCAGGGGCGCGTGCCGGTCATGGTCGACGGCGGCGAGACCGTCTTCGACTCCTGGACGATCGCCTGCCATCTCGAGGATCGCTATCCCGAGCGTCCGTCGCTTTTCGGCGGCGCTCCGGCGCGCACGCTCGCGCGCTTCGTCAACCATTTCGTCGACCTCGTGGCGCACCCGGGGCTCTTGCGCCTGATCATCGTCGACGTGTTCGCGCATCTCGTCCCCGCCGACCGGCCGTACTTCCGCACGTCGCGCGAGGAGCGCTTCGGCGCCAGGCTCGAGGAGGTCCAGGCCGGGCGCGACGAGCGCCGCGCGGCCTGGCGCGCTTCGCTCGAGCCGCTGCGCGCGCAGCTCTCCGAGCGCCCCTTCGTCGCAGGTGCGGAGCCGGCCTACGCCGATTATATCGCGTTCGGCATGTTCGCCTGGGCGCGCGCCACCAGCCCCTACCCGCTCCTCGAGCGCGACGATCCGCTCTTTGCCTGGCGCGAGCGCATGATGGCGCTCTACGGCGGGCTCGCGCTCTCGCTTCCGGGCTACCCGCTCGCGGCCTGATCGGAGGAAGGCTGCCCGGCGCGGGCGGGCCGCCGTCGGAAGATTTGCAGGCAGATGAAGCTCAGGACCTCCTCGCCCCGCTGGTTGTAGGTGCGGTAGAGCAAGGAGACGACGCCGCGGTCGGGCTTGGATTGGGAGGGGCGCATGGCGCTGACCTCGACCACGACCTTGAGCGTATCGCCCGGGCGCACCGGCTTCAAGAAGCGCACCTCGTCGAACCCCGGGCCGCCCAGGTTGGCGTTGCCGAGCGCCCCCGACTGCAGGAAAAGTCGCGCGCTGATGGCGAGCGTCAACAAGCCGCTCGCGACGAGGCCGCCGAAGATCGAGCGCTTCGCCGCTTCCGCATCGATGTGGAAGGGCTGGGGATCATAGGCGAGCGCGAAATCGATCATGTGGCCTTCGGTGAGCGTGGCGCCCGCCGTCTCCATGCGCTCGCCCACGGCGAAGTCCTCGTAGTAGCGCTCGGCCATGCCGTCCTCCCGGCCCGTTTTCGCAAAGCGGCGAGCCTGACACAATTCAGGCGGCAACGGAACCCGTTACCGCCTGTCTTGCCGGCGCTGTCTTGCCAGGGGAAAACTCGTCTCAGGCCAAACTCAGGCCACCTTGCGCGCGTGCAGATTCTCGTTGGCGACGGTGCCTCCGCCGACCACTGCATCCTCGTCCGTGCGGAACTTGCCCGAGGCCACGTAGGGAATCATGCCGGGGCCGATGCCGAGCTCGGCAAGCTCATACTCGCCGAGCGAGGAGAGCTCGCGGATCGTGCGCTCGCGCTCCAGCCAGCGCGCAAACGGCCCCGCGACCGCCTTCCGCCACAGCCATGCGACTCCTCTGCCGATCTTGCGCAGCACGTCGGCGACCGCCCGGTCGCGCTCGCGGCGCGCGTGGATCACGAGGAGCTCCGGGTCCATCTCCGCCGGCAGCGACCAATGCTCAGGTTCCGCCAACGGCTCGACCGGGAATTCGCTCTCTCTCAAACGCGATACAGGCATCGACATCATCGCTCTCCTCAAAACAAACGGTCTCGTCCGGACGTCCGCCTTCTCCATTCCTTGGCCGGCTTGGCATTGCCGGCTTGCCTCATTAAGATGGGCCCAATGTTGCGCTGCAACAAATGCTATGGGAGCATGTCGAGATTGAGCTTTCGTCATGCCTTCCGGCCGGCACGAAAGCGCCGGCGCGGCCTCCGGGCGGCCGAGCGGCCTTTGCTTAACCCATTGAAATTGATAAGATAATATCGAGGGCTCGGGGGCGCTCATGGTCGAATGGTTCGACGATCTCGAGATCGGCATGCGCTTCAAGAGCGGCGGCAAGCTGGTCACGCGCGAGGACATCAAGCGTTTCGCCGCGGAGTTCGATCCGCAGCCCTATCATCTCGATGAGGCCGCGGCCGCGCGATCGCCGCTGCAAGGGCTTGCCGCCTCGGGCTGGCACACCGCCGCCATCGTGATGCGCTTGTGTATCGAGACGCGCCCGTTTGGGCCGCACCCGATCTTCGGCCTCGGGGTCGACGAATTGCGCTGGCTCGCACCCGTGCGCCCAGGCGACGTGCTTCACGTCGAGGGCGAGGTGGTCGGGCTGACGCCGTCGCGGACGAAGCCGCAGGGCGTCGCGCGCCTCAAGTGGACCGCCTTCAACCAGCGCGGCGAGCCGGTCTACACCATCACGCCGATGGCCATCGTGCCGCGCCGCCCCGGCTGATCGAGTCCCTCTCGCTCAGAGCGCTCCTGCTACGGCGTCTCCCATCTCGCGCGTCGTCGCCTCCCCACCCATGTCGCGCGTGCGCATGTCGCTCTCGGCGAGCACCTTCTCGATGGCGCGCTCGATCGCCGAAGCCGCGGCCTGCTCGCCGAGATGCTCGAGCATCATGGCACCCGACCAGATCTGGCCGATGGGGTTGGCGATCCCGCGTCCGGCGATGTCGGGGGCCGAGCCGTGCACCGGCTCGAAGCAGGAGGGATGGTCGCGCTCGGGATTGATGTTGGCACCGGGGGCGATGGCGATCGTGCCAGTCACCGCGGGCCCGAGGTCGGAGAGGATGTCGCCGAAGAGGTTGCTGCCGACCACCACGTCGAACCAGTCGGGGTGCAGCACGAAATGCGCGGTCAGGATGTCGATGTGGAACTGGTCGGTGCGCACCTCGGGATAGTCCGCCGCGAGCGCCCTGAAGCGCTCGTCCCAATAGGGCATGGTGTGCTTGATGCCGTTCGACTTGGTGGCGGAGGTGAGGTGCTTCTTCGGGCGCGCGCGGGCGAGCTCGAAGGCGTAGCGCATGACGCGGTCGACGCCCTTGCGGCTGAAGATGGTCTCCTGCACGCACATCTCCTGGTCCGTGCCGGCATAGATGCGCCCGCCCACGTCCGAATATTCGCCCTCGTTGTTCTCGCGCACGATGTAGAAGTCGATGTCGCCGACGGCGCGGTCGCGCAAGGGGCTCTTCACCCCCTTGAGGAGCCGCACCGGGCGCAGGTTGACGTATTGGCGGAAGCCGCGCCGGATCGGGATGAGGAGCTCCCAGAGCGAGACGTGATCGGGCACGCCGGGAAAGCCGATGG